>JAKLEJ010000037.1 GCA_022711695.1 Verrucomicrobiota bacterium
CGCACCGCGGCTCGGAAAACTTCTTCAATCAACTGGTGCAGGAAGCGAGGCACGGGGGCAATCCCAAGGGGTTTTCGCTGCACCGGGTGACGCTCCAGGACGCGCTGGAGCAGGGCTTCCTCTCGAGGCTCCAGCAAAAGCTGCCCGCGGACGATCCGCGGCAGGACATGGACGAGGCGGCCTATTACGATTTCATCCGGGCGGGGTGTCCGGACGAGGAGACTTTCCGCGAGGAATACTGCTGCGAGCCCTCGGACGACCGCGGGGCCTTTCTTTCGCACGATCTGATCTCGAGCTGCGAATACCCACCGGGCGAAAGCTGGCAGCGATTCCCGCCCTATTCGCCGCAGGCGTGTCTCTACCTGGGGGTGGATGTGGGTCGCGACCACGACCTGACGGTGATCTGGGTGGGCGAGCAGGTGGAGGACGTATTCTACACGCGGGCGGTGGAGTGCCTGGAGAACGAGACGTTCGACGCGCAGGAGCGGGCGCTGAACGAGTGGCTCGAACTGCCGCAGACGCAGCGGTGCTGCATCGACGCCACCGGTCTGGGCCGTCAGTTCGCCGAGCGCACCCAGCAACGGTTCGGTTCGGGACGGGTGGAGGAGATCTGTTTTACCGCGCCGGTCAAGGAGCGGCTTGCCTACCCGGTGCGGGCGGCCTTCGAGGCGCGCGCGGTGCGGGTGCCGGCGGAGCCGGCGCTGCGGGCCGACCTGCGGGCCGTGAAGAAGGAGACCACGGCGGGGGGCAATGTGCGCTTCAGCGCCAAGCGCAGCGGCCATGGGCACGCCGACCGGTTCTGGGCGCTGGCGCTGGCCCTGCACGCCCGCGGCGGCGTGGCCGACCCGGGCCGGGCTTGCGTGTTGGAAAACGCGTCCTCGACGCGGATGCTGGCGGAGCGGCGCAACCGTTCGCTGGCGGGCTAACCCGAATGCGGCCGCGAGAATACGGGTTGGGGGCTCTGTCTGCATTTGGGCCGGCCGCAGGGCGGCCCATCTGAATCCGCTTGGCGCGGGCGGGCGTTCCGAGAACGGCGCGCACAGGACTGCGCGCCCTACCGAAACCGCTTCGGGCGCGCCAGCCACTCCGCACATCCACTGCGCCGTCAACCGGCTGCGCGTTCGACCACGGCTGCCGCCGTTCAGCCCCGGTGGTCTTGGCGGCAGATTCCGGCGGATTCAGAGCCGTTGACAAGAGGGGCGGACCCCGCGACTCTGGGGCGCCATGACACCACGCATACTCGTTGCGGCCCTGGCGGCCGCGTTGGGGCTCGCGCCGTCGGCGCAGTCCGCCTGGGTGATGAACCGGCCGCACGACCAGCGGCAGACGCGGCCGCCGCAGACCTACTCGGAAAGCAAACCCATCCAGCCGGGCGAGGCGTGGCCCAACGACGAGAAGTTCCGGTGGCTGCGGGGCGAGTTGGAGATTCCCGAAACGCTGGGGGGCAAGCCGTCGGCGGGCGGCTGCGTGGGGCTGCGATTGAGCTGTGGGGACGGCGGCGAAGCGTGGTTCGAGGGGCAGGTGGCGGCGCGCTTCGACAACGATCATCCGGCGCTCATTCTCCTGACGACCAACGCCGCGCCGGGGGCGAAGTTCAGAGTGGACGCGCAGGTGTACGGAAAGGTCCAGGGGGGCGACCGGTTTGGCGAGGCCAGCCTGGTCTTGATCGAGCGCAAACGGGTGTGCGAACCGCTCGAGCTGACAGTGCGGCCGTCCGAGACGACGGGGGCGGTTCCCAATGGGCTGATCGGCCTGAGCCAGGGCGGCGGCATGGCCGACTACGAGGCAGCCACGGCGGCCAAACTGAAGGAGGGCGGCTTCCGTTGGTTCCGAATGGACAACGTGTTCACATCCGTCCTGAAGAAGGGGACCAACGCGCCCTGGCGCTACGACTGGGAGGATTACGACAAGCGGCTGGACTTCCTGGCGGCCCTGGGGGCGGACGCGATCATCGCGGTGTCCTACATGCCGCAGGTGTTGGACGCGGTGACGAACCACGAACGGCAGAGCGCGCCCAGGGACTACGGGGTCTGGGAGGAGCTGTGTTTCCAGGCGGCGCGGCGGGCGCTGGAGCGCGGGCGGCGGGTGGCGTTCTGGGAAGTGTGGAACGAGGTGAACACCGGCTGGCTCAAGCCCGGGCCGGAGGACACGGGCAGCGAGCCGTTCCGGAAGCTCTACTCGCAAGCCCTGGGCAAGGAGGCGACGGACAAAGAGGTGGTGCGGCGTTTCGAGGCCTACTGCAAACTGTACCGGGCCACCGCGCGGGGAGTGCGGCGGGCGGACCCGACGGCGGCGGTGGGCGGGCCGGCCCTGGCCAGCGGCCCCTTCGAGAACAGCGAGCGCGGCCATTGTTTTCACGGACGCGGCTTTGCGCGGGGCCTGATGCTGTGGTGCCGCCAGGAGGGGCTGCCGCTGGATTTCGTGAGCTGGCACGAGTATTTCCAGCCGCCGGAGGTTTTCGCGAAGGAAGCGGCGGAGTTCCGCGCGGGGCTGGCGCAGGTCCCCGAAATCGAGCGGGGGGTGCGCTCGCTGATGATCACCGAGTGGAACCAGGCCTGGTGGGCGGACCGGCCGCAGGACCACGAACTGGGGGCGGCCTGGGCGGCCAACTGCGTAACGCGCGCTTTCATCCCCCACCGGATCGACCGGCCCTGCTTCTTCTACGCCAAGCAGGGCGACATGAACTTCCGGGGCGACTACAGCCTGCTGCTGAAGGACAACACCCCCAAGGCCGCCTACAACATGGCCCGAATCTTCAACGGGCTCTCGGGGCAGTGGGTCCGGGCCGAGGGCGGGGACGGCGAGGTCTCCTGCGTGGCGGCGTGGGACGAGGCCCGCGGCCGGCTGTCGGCGGTGCTGGTGAACTTCACCGACCGCTACAACATCCCGCGGCCGGTCCGCCTGGCGGTGTCGGCGCTGCCGGCGGGCTTGCGGGGCGGGGCCTGGGAGGCCTGGGTGGTGGACGCCACTCACAGCAACGCCTGGAACGATCCGCGGCAAGCGGAATTGACCCGCGTCCAGAGCGGGCGCGCCGAAGGCCCCGGGTGGTCCTGGCAGAACGTTCTGACGCCCAACTCGGTGACGCTGATCGCGGTCCGGGCGCCTTGAGGGGCATGGGCCTCTCCCGGCCTGAATCGCGCCAGGACCCCACGGAAGTCGGACTCAATCCAGTCAGGGGACAAACTGGTAGCTCACAAAGGCCACCTTGCGGCTGTCTGGCGACCAGGACGGCATATTGATCGTACCCTGGCCGCCGAAGAGCTTTGCCAGCGGCTCGGCTTTGCCGCCCGCCAGCGGCAGGATCCGCAGGGTGACGTCCTTGTTCTCCGGATGCCCTTTAACCTCCTTGTCGTAGGAGAGAAACACCAGCCACTTGCCGTCGGGTGAGGGATGCGGAAACCAGTTGTTAAACTCGTCGTCGGTGACGGGCTCCTGCCGGGCACCATCCGCACGCATGCGCCAGATCTGCATGGAGCCGCCCCGTTCCGAATTGAAATAGATCCACTGGCCGTCGGCAGAGTATTCCGGGCCGTCGTCGAGTCCCCTGGCCGTGGTCAACCGCCGCTCCTCCCCGCCGGCAGCCGGGATGGCATAGACGTCAAACTCGCCATTCCGCTCGGCGCAATAGGCCAGAGTCCGGCCGTCGGGCGACCAACCGTGCCAGTAGGAGGGCCCAAGGGGCGTGACCTGACGCGGGGCGCCGCCAGCGGCAGGCAGAATATAAATGAGCGAGCGGCGCTCGCGGGTCTGGTCGCTGATGGCCAACCATTGGCCGTCAGGCGAAAAGCCGTGGTCGTTGTTGCAGCGCAGCGCGAAGCCGGTGTCGATCGGCTCGGGTTCGCCCCCGCCCAAGGGCAGGCGAAAGAGCCGGCCGTTGCTGTTGAAGACCAGCGTGGCGCCATCGCGCGACCAGTTCGGGGCTTCGATGTGGTTGGTCGTGACATGGGCCACGCGGCGGTCACGCGAAGCGATGGCCACGGTCTCAAGCGCGCTGATCAGCCGCGGCCGCGCCAAAGGCGGCGCGCCGCCTGCAAGTTCCAGGTTCGTGAACACGGCCCTTTCGAGGGCGTCGTTGTTGTGCGCGCACACGCCCAACCCTACGTAGAAGGGGTCCGCCAGTTCGAGACGGAAGGTGCCGCCGGCCGGACGCAGCGGCTCACCCGGCCGCGCGATGGACATGGACACATACTTGCCGCGCTTCTCGAGGCGCAGGCGGGTGGGGGAGGAAACCGCGGACTGGATCTCATACGTGCGGGCGCCTGGCGTTTCACGGTACTGCAGCGAGGTCAGCCCGTCGCCGTGCAAGACAGCGTCCGCGTAAGCCGAATCAGGGTCAAGCGACTGCCGGACGAGCAGGCAGGCCTTGCGATGCGGATCGCCTCCCTGGCCAAGAAACCGAATGTCCGCCGCGAGCGCGACGTCACCGGAGACCTTCTTCCAGGCGAAGTGGAAGGCGTCGTTGGTGAACCACATGTTAGCGCCGCCGCCGCTGAGGGTGTAAGCGCCGCGCGCGGGCTCGAAGACCGCAGAGCCGGCGCGCCCGGCGGCCCCCACGTCGCCGTGCTGCACGAAGAGACCAAGGCCCCCGGCTGCCGGCAACGGCGGCGCGGAGAACCAGCCGCACAGCGCCAGGGCGGCCGCGGCCTGGATGGAAAGGCTTCGCATGGCGCCAATGATAATCGACGGATAAGGGCGCTGCAAGCGGCAGGGGCCGGAGCGGGGCCCCTGCCATTTTGGAGTTGCGCGCGGCGCGCGCATCCGTATTATTCTTTGTGTTGCTCGTAGTACTGCCGGGCCCTCCGGGCCGGGCGGGCGCGGGCCGCGGATCGAAGCGCAGCCGTGGAACCACCGACTGAAATCCGGAAGGCCGAGGCGCGGGGCAGGACGTCCCGCGGACGAGGCGGCGCGCCCGCGCCGCGCGGGGGATTCACGCTGGTGGAACTGCTGGTGGTCATCGCCATCATCGCCATCCTGGCGGCGCTGTTGCTGCCCGCGCTGGCCCAGGCCAAACAGCGGGGCAAGCGCGCGGGGTGCCTGAACAGCCTGCGGCAGATCGGGCTGGCGGCGCAGATGTACGCGGAGGAGCACGAGAGCTATCCGCCGGCCTGGATCGACTCGAGCCTTCGCTGGATGGACCTGCTGAAACCCTGCCTCGACAAGGCGTCGGGGGTGTATCTGTGCCCGGCGGACCCGAAGAAGATCGCGGTGTCGTGGGACGCTTCGATCCACCTGAGCTACGGCATCAACACCTTTCGGTTTGGGGACCCGGCGCACAGCTTCTGGTATGGCGTGAGGGCGGGAGCGGTGGCGCGCCCCGCGGACACCATCCTCTACGCGGACTGCACGCCCGGGAAGTACTACTGCGGGGGCGGCAGCGTCTTCAAGGAGCCGGTGCCGGACGTGGACTACCGGCACCCGAAGAAGAGTTTCGTGGCCGTCTTTTGCGATGGCCACGTGGAATCCAAGACCAAGACCCAGCAAAGCGACTGGGACGCATCGAAGTGAACCTGAGACACACCGCCGTCGGCCCTGCCGCCATGACCCCCTGGACCTCCGCCCGCGCGCTCTGGCTGTGGGGCCTGGCGCTGGGGGCGGGCCTGAGCCTGTCGCCCACGCCCGCCCACGCCGGTTTTGCGGCCCAGGGCCAGGGCCTCCAGGTCGTTCTCGCGGGGGCCGCGCCCAACGGCGCGCTCTACCTGGAAACGCGGCCGACCTGGACGAACGTGGCAATCCCGGACAAGCCCTACACGGTGGACGCCTGGTTTGCGCTGCCCCGCTGCGAAACGGTGGCGGTGAGCCGCCTGGTCCTGACGGTGTGGGGCGGAACGTCCAGCTACGTCTGCCATTTGGGGGCGCGAATCAACGGAACCAATCTGCCGTTCGCGGCGCCGCTGGTTTTTGGGACCGCCAGCGACGCCAACGCCTCGTTCAGCGCCTCGCTGCCGAGCGTGTACGGGTCGGGCTCGGGCGTCTGGGCGATTGCGCTGCCCGTGCCGGGGGCAATGCTGCATCGGGACGGGGCCTCGAACCGCGTGGAACTGACGGTGACCACCCCGGACAGCTTTGACGGGCGCATCCACCAGGTGACGCTGCTGGCGGTTTATCAGGATGCCGCCCTGAACAACACCTTCGAGTATGCCATCGCCGAAGGGAGCGGGGACCTCTATCGGACCCCCGTGGCGCCCCAGGCGGACGCGCGCACCGTGGCGCTGGGCGCGGCGAATCCGACCAACGCCGCCGCTGCCCGGTTGCACGCGCTCTACACCTACGCCGACATCGGCCAGAACGATCGGCTTTACTTCAATGGCGTTCAACTTGGCGGCGACGACGCGGCGGGCTGGGACAAAGCGGCGAGCAGCATGGACTACGGCCCCACCGCGCTAAGCTTCGACGTGCTGGGCAGTCTGGCGGCCAGCAACGCGGTCACGTTCTCCGTGTCCGCGGCGGATGTCCCGGGCACGCGGGAATCGAGCCTGCGCCCACAACTTGCAGCGCTGGAGGTGACGCGCCCGCCGGCGGCGCCGTCGCTGGCCATCGGCTTGAACGTGGTCATCGCGTGGCCCGTTTCGGCAGACACTTACCAACTGGAGCAGCGCCCCAACGCCGATTCTGGCGCCTGGGCGGCTGTGACCAATGCCCCTGTGGTGCTCCACGGGCAGAACACCGTGATCCTTCCGCCCGGCAGCCCGCAGCAGTTTTACCAACTGCGCAAAACCCACTGACTCCGCTCATGACCGCCGTTGACCAACTCCGCGAACTTTTTCACTCGATTGCCGGCCTGCTGGTCTGGCCGGTGCTGCTGGGGCTGCTGGGGCTGGGGGCGGCGATGCTGGCGGCGCTGGGAGCTTTCCTGCGGGAAGCATGGGATCGGCGGGCGGGCCGGCTGCGGCCGCTGGAGCGGGCGCGGGCGGCGCTGGAGCAGATCGCGGCGGCGCACGCCGGCGAGGGGCTGGACCTGCGCCTGGAGGAACACCTCCAGAACACCGAGCGGGAACGATGGCGGGCGCTGGGGCGGCTGCGGCTGGCGGTGCGGGTCGGGCCGTCGCTGGGATTGATGGGCACGCTGATTCCGATGGCCGACGCGCTGCAAGGGCTGGCGGAGGGCAACCTGCCGGCGCTGGCGAGCAACATGGTGACGGCGTTTGCGGCGACGGTGATCGGGCTGAGCATCAGCGTGGCGGCCTACCTGGTGGCGGCGGCGCGGGAGAGCTGGGTGCGGGCCGACTCGCAGGCCCTGGCCTTCCACGCGGAGAGGGTTCTGCGCCAGGCTGGGGGAAAGGCCTAAGCATGCGTTATGTGCGTCGGCATCGCCTCCCGGCCCATGGGCCGGCCCCCGGGCAGGACGAAGATCCCCTGGCCGGCATCGCCAACCTGTTCGATGTGAGCGTGGCGTTCATCGTGGCCTTGCTGATCGCGCTGTTCGCGCTGTTCTCGGCGGGAACGCTCCTGGACAAGAACTCGAAGGTCACGCTGGTGAAGCAGACGGAGAACGGCGAGATGGAAATCATCACCAAGCAGGGGGCGCAGATCAAGGCGCAGAAGATCACGGACAAGACGCTTTCCGGGCAGGGCACGCGGCTGGGCACCGCCTACCGACTGGCCAACGGCCAGGTGGTCTATGTGCCCGACGAGGAGGGCCCGCCAAAGTAGGCGGCAAGCCACCGCCCTGCCCGCGTGCGAACCCTCTCCCCAATGCTGGCGGTCTGGCTGATCGGCGCCGGGGCCCTGGCCGCGCCGGTCAAGGTGGCCCTGCTCACCGGGGACGCGGCCTCGGCGGCGGCGGTGGCGGCCCTCAACGAACTGCGCCGCGATCCGGCGCTGGCGGACGTGTCGGCGCGGGTTTTCCCGGGCCCGGAGGCCACCACGGCGGACCGGGAGTTTGTGCGGCAGAGCGACGTCCTGATCGGCTACACGCGGTCAGGCGGGCTGCTGCGCACGCTGGGGCCGGAGATTCGGGCGGCGGCCGGGCGCGGCGCGCTGCTGGCGGGGGTGGGAGGGGCGCTGGACCCGGAGTTTGCGGACCTGGGGTTCAAGCGGGATGCGGCCCTGGCGGCCTATTTCGAGGCCGGGGGACAGGCCAATCTCGCGCAGATGACGAGGGCGGCGCTGGCGCGGCGACACCGGCCGGGACTGGCCTTTGCCCCGCCGTCGGTCGTGCCGGAGACCGGCTTCTTCGATGTGGCCCACGGGCGGGCCTTCAGCCAGTTCGCCGAGTGGGCGGAGGGGTGGCTGGCGGAGCGGCCGGAGCGGCGCGGGCGCGGCTGGATCGGGGTGTATTTTTCGAGGGACCTGGCCACCTCGGGCCAGACGGAACTGCTTTCGGCGATTGGCGCGGCCCTGGAGAAACGCGGGTTCAACCCGCTCTTTGCCTTTGGCTACCCCCCGGACGCGGCCGTCCCGCAGTTGTTCCTCGAGGCCGACGGCCGGCGGCGGGTCGAGGCGGTGGTGGCGCTGACGATGAAGATCGGGAACGTGCCGCCGCGGCTGACTCCGCAGCTCCAGCGGCTGGATGCGCCCATTCTCAACGCCATCGCGCTGAACACCCAGAGCCGGGCCGAGTGGGAGCGATCGGCCAGCGGCCTGTCATTCCTCGAACGCTCGTGGCAGGTCGGGGGCGCCGAGCTGGCGGGGGCGGTCGCGCCCACGATTGTCGCCTCGAAAGAGCGGCTGGTGGATGTGTCCACGGGCCAGGGGTATGTGATGACCCTGCCGATTGCCGAGCGGGTCGAGCGGCTGGCGGACCGGGCGCAGGCCCTGGTGCGGCTGCGCCGGGCGCCGGCCGGCTCGAAGCGCGTGGCCCTGATCTATTACAACTACCCGCCGGGGCGGTCGAGCATCGGGGCCTCGTATCTGAACGTGCTGCCGGGATCCCTGCTGCAAATCCTGAACCGGCTGCGCGCGGACGGGTTCGCGGCCGGCGGAGCGCCCACGAACGCCGACGAGCTGTTCACGACGATCCGGACGCATGGAAACAACCCGATCCCGGGGCCCAACGCGCCGGCGGAACTGGAGGCGCTGGCCTACTCGGGCCGCGCGCAGTTGCTGGCGGTTTCCGAATACCGGCAGTGGTTCGACCGACTGCCGGCGGGGCTGCGGGCGGCGGTGGTCGCAAAATGGGGGGAGCCCGAGCAAAGCAAGGTCATGGTCTGGCGGGACGAAATTCAGGAGCCCTACTTTGTGTTTCCGGCCCAACGCTGGGGCAACGTGCTGCTGGCGGCGCAACCCACGCGGGGCTGGGACCAGGACGTGGAAGCGGTGTATCATGACGTGACGCTGCCGCCGCATCACCAGTACCTGGCGTTCTACCTCTGGCTGCAGAAGCACTTTCAGGCCGACGCGATGGTCCACGTGGGCACGCACGCCACCCACGAGTGGATGCCCGGGAAGGAGGTCGGCTTCGGCCCCGCCGACACAGGCGAGGCGCTGCTCGGGGCCGTGCCCCAGTTCTACCCCTACATCGTGGACGACATCGGCGAGGGCTTGCAGGCCAAGCGCCGGGGGATGGCGGCGATCGTGACGCACCTGCCGCCGCCGCTGGACCGAGCCAGCCTGAGCCCGGAACTGCGCCAGATCGGCGGGCTGATCGGAGATTGGCGCCTGGCCAGGGAAAAGGGCGCGGCCGCAGGGGAAGACCTGCGGCGCGAGATCGCGCAGCGCTGCGAGAAGCACGGCCTCCTGAAGGACCTGGCCATCGCGCTCACGAACGGGGTCACGCTCAGCGAAGCACAGATCGAGGAGATCGAGCATCATCTCAAGCGAATCGGCGAACGGATGACGCCCTTCGGGATGCACACGTTTGGCGCGGCCCCGGACGAGGCCAAACGGGCGGCGACAGCCGAGGCGATCCTCTCGCTGGAGCCGGAGCTGGGGCCGGAGGAACGGTCGAGGCGGAAAGCGGAGCTGATGGCGCGGATCGAGGCCTCGGCCCGGGCGGAGCTGGACGCGCTCTCGGCCGGCCTGGCGGGACGCCACATCCCGGCCGGGCCCGGGAACGATCCCCTGCGCAATCCCGAGGCCTTGCCCACGGGGAGGAACTTCTACGGGTTCGATCCGGCGCGCCTGCCTTCGCCGGCGACGATGGCGGCGGGAACGCGGCTGGCGGCAGACCTGATCGAGTCGCATCGCCGGCGGCGCCAGGGCCAGGCGCCCGACCGGCTGGTGTTCAACCTGTGGGGCACCGAAACCAGCCGGCACGAAGGGGTGATGGAGGCGCAGATTCTGGCGCTGATGGGGGTGCGGCCGAAGTGGGACGCGCGCGGCCGGGTGCAGGGCCTGGAGCTGATTGGCCGCGCCGAGTTGGGCCGCCCCCGGGTGGATGTGACGGTGATTCCCTCCGGGCTCTACCGGGACCTGTTCCCCGCGCTGATGCTGCTGCTGGACCAGGCGGTGAACCTGGTGAAGACCGACACGAGCGCGGACAACCCGCTGCTGCGGAACATCGCCGCCGCCCGCGCGGCGCTGGAAGCGCAGGGGGTGGGGACGGAGGAGGCCGCGCGGCTGGCGTCGGTGCGGCTCTTCAGCCTGCCCTCGGGCGTCTATGGCACCGGGCTCGAACAGGCCATTCACCACCCGGACACCTGGAGCGCGCAGCACGATGTGGCCGGGGTGTTCTTCAACCGGATGAGCCACCTTTTCGGCCAGGGGTTCTGGGGAGCGCGAGCCTCGGGCGGCACGAACGCCGATCTCTCGCCCGCCCTCCTGCGCCTGGCGCTCAAAGGCGCCAAGGGGGTGGTGCACAGCCGGTCGTCGAATATCTATGGAGCGATCGACAGCGACGATTTCTACCAATACCTCGGCGGCACGGCCATGGCGGCGCGCGAGGCCAACGGCAGCCCGGTGGAAGCGCTGGTGGCGGACTTGAGCAATCCGAAGTCCGGAGAAACCCTGACGCTGGAGCGCTACATGGGCCGCGAGATGCGGGCGCGCTACCTGAATCCGAAGTGGATCGAGGCCATGCTCAAGGAGGGCTACGCCGGCGCGCGCATGATCCGGCAGGTCGCCGACAACCTGTGGGGCTGGCAGGTGACCGTGCCCGAGGCCGTGGACGCGGCCAAGTGGCAGGAGATGTTCGAGACCTACGTGGAGGACCGCCACGGGCTGGACATCCGCGAGAAGTTCCGCGCGGCGCAAAACCTGGCGGCTTACAAGCTGCTGGTGGACCGGATGCTGACGACGATCGAGACCGGCTACTGGAAAGCGGCGCCGGAAACCCTCGCCCGGCTGCGCCAAGCCCAGTCCGATCTGGCCCCCGCGGTGGCCGCCGAACACCAGTCCGTGGCCCAGCGGGCCCGGCTCCAGCCGGCCCCGGCTCCAAGCCCGGCGCCTGCCCCTGCCGCAGCCGACGCCCCCAAGCCGCCGTCGGCGCCGCCGCTCCCGCCGACCGCGCCGGTCGTCAAGGGCCGCGTCCTCGAGGAGAAGCCCCCGTCATCGGCGCAGTCGCGGTCTTCGGGGCCGCCGGCGCCGCGGCTGGCGCTGCTGGGGGCGGCGGCGCTGGCGCTGATGGCCCTGGGCTGGTGGCGGGCCGGACGCGCCCAGGCCAGCGCGGACCGGGGCGCCGGCAGGTGAGACAGCCAGGCGGGAGGGCGAAGCGCGATTGACCCCCCCGTGCCCCATGGTAACTTCGCCGCGTGAAACCGGCCGACGCCCGCCATGACCTCGCTGCCTTCTGAAGAACCCGTTCGGCGTCGTCTGGCCGGGCTCGCCCTCCTGTTCCTCAAGCTGGGAACGACGGCCTTTGGAGGCCCGGCCGCTCACATCGCCATCCTCGAAGACGAAATCGTTCGACGCCGCCAATGGCTGACGCGCGAGGAGTTTCTGGACCTGCTGGGCGCCACCAACCTGATCCCCGGCCCCAACTCGACCGAGATGGCCATCCACATCGGCCACCGCCGGGCCGGTTGGCCGGGGCTGGTGGTCGCGGGCGCCTGTTTCATCCTGCCGGCGGCGGTGATCGTTACGGTCATCGCCTGGGCCTATGTGCGCTTCGGACAGCTCCCCAAGGCCGAAGGGCTGCTTTACGGGGTGAAGCCGGTCATCATCGCGGTGATCGCGCAGGCGCTGTGGGGCCTGGGGCGCAGCGCCCTCAAGACCCGGCCGCTGGCGCTGGCCGCCGTCCTCGCCGCGGGCCTGTGCGTTGCCGGGATCAACGAGTTGATCGTGCTTTTCGGAACGGGCCTGGGGCTGGCGATGGCGCGCGCGATTCACACGCGCCAACGGCCCTCGGGCGGCGCGCCGCTGCTGAGTCTTGCGCCGGCGCTGCCGCTGGCCGCAGCCGGCAGCGTCTCCGCCGCGGCGGCGGCGCCCTTCGGGCTTTGGCCGATGTTCCTCTTCTTTCTCAAGGTGGGTTCGGTTCTCTTTGGCAGCGGCTATGTGCTGCTGGCGTTTTTGCGAGCCGACCTGGTGGACCGCTGGCATTGGCTGAGCGAGGGCCAGCTCCTGGACGCCATCGCCGTGGGACAGTTCACGCCCGGGCCGCTGTTCACGGCCGCCACGTTCATTGGCTATCTGCTGGCGGGCCTGCCCGGGGCCACGTTGGCGACCCTTGGCATCTTCCTGCCGGCGTTCTTCTTTGTGGCGGTGAGCGGCCCGCTGGTGCCGCGCCTGCGGCGGTCCCCTTTCGCCGGGGCGTTTCTGGACGGGGTGAACGCGGCGTCGCTGGCGCTCATGGCGGTGGTAGCCTGGCAGCTCGGCCGCGGAGCACTGACGGACTGGCTGACGCTGCTGCTGGCCCTGGTCTCGGGGCTGCTGCTGCTGCGCTTCCGGGTGAACTCGGCCTGGCTGGTCCTGGGCGGCGCGCTGGCGGGCCTGGGCGCAAGCTGGCTCCGATCCTGACTTGGATTACGGAAGAAACACAGGTCCCAAAGCTTACAGCATCTCATATCGAGATCCCTGTGTTTCTGAAGAGCGGGATGCGTTGCGATGCGTGCTTCACGGGGAGCGGTCCAGAATCAGGCTTTCCGGCAAGGCGATGAGTTCCGAACCGCTGGCGTCCGCCTTCCACACCAGCCGGCCATCGTCGAGGACGCGGAGGATGACCCCGTGGGTGATGCCTCGGAGTGTCTTCACGCGGTCGCCGGGTTTCAACTCCGCGGCGCCGCACAGGCTCTCGACGATTTCCATCATGCTTTCGCGGTCCAACACACCGGCGATGTAGTGGGCGACGGCAGACATGATTTCGCGCCGGCGCACTGTCGGCAGTTCGGCAGAAACGAGGTCCACGATGGTTCGCCCCACGTCGGCGAACGTGTCGCCTTTAAAGAATAGAAACGGCGCGCGGCGATGACAGCGCCGCAGGAACTCTATGGTGTCGTCGAGGGTGGAGACTTCTCCTTGGTGGCGGCGCCAGTCTGCTTCAAGCGCCGCATAGCTCTCTGAACTCTGGCCGTGCTGCGCGCCTCCTCTTGCGCACGCTCCTCGGTTGAGGCTGACGACAAGCTTCCAACTCCGGTTGTTGAGAAAAGCGGCTCGGGCCTGTAGCGGTGATTGTTCGCCAGGACTTCCTCGAGGATGTCCTCGTCCGTCATTTGTTCCAGCAGGTCCAGACGCAGTTTCACTCGACATAACATAACAGGTTTCAGGGGGAACGACAAGCCCCCTCGGAACACGGGCCGGGGAGCAGGATGCTGGAAAAACACGAATCCGGCGCGGAAGATGGCGCCGGCCATCGGAGGCGGTCTTCTCCCAGAACTGGATGCTTCCCAGGTTCATGATGCCCGCAACTGTAGATGCCACCACAGGACGACGGCAGTCCTGCCCTCAATGTAATTCTCGCTTTCCTTTGGACCGCCCCGCCATGCACCGTTCGTTGCCAAGTCCCGCTCAGCGCAGCGTGTGGTCAATTTGCTCGCGCGGGCGCGGGGGCCGTGCCAGATTGGGGGCATGAGCGCGACGCCTGAAACGAAATCGGAACGGGCCTTGCGGCTGCTGCTGCGCGGCATGGGCACAGTGTCGATGCTGGCGCTGGTGGCGGTGTTCATGCCGCGGTCGTGGATGGACGCCACGCACCGTTGGCTCGAGCTGGGCCCCCTGCCCTCCGGCCCCATCGTCGGGTATCTGGCTCGGTCCCTTTCCCTCTTCTACGCGCTGATGGGCGGGCTGATGTGGGTGGTGTCGATGGACCCGCGGCGCCACCGCGCCGTGCTCATCTACCTGGGGGTGTCCAACATCCTCTTCGGAGCGATCATGGTGGGCGTGGATATTGTGGAGGGGCTGCCCGCTCATTGGAGCTGCACCGAGGGGCCGATCGTCATCGGGTTTGGCGCGGTCATCCTCTGGCTCATCCGCCGGCTGGATCGGTCCGACTGACGCCGCGCCATGCCGGCCTTCTTCCGCCGATTTGGGGCTGGCCATGCAGCCGCCTGCCCGGGTATGGAACCTGGCGGCATGAGAATCGCCTGGATCGTCACTGTGCTGTGGGCCGGCCTGGGCCTGCACGGTTTAAGCGGCGCCGTCGCAGCCGGAGTCCAAGCCGGCGGCCTGGCGGCGGTGGACACAAATGGGGTGATGCGGTGGCGGGACA
>JAKLEJ010000370.1 GCA_022711695.1 Verrucomicrobiota bacterium
GCATCTGGCGGTCGAGATAGTTGAGCAGCGCCACCGGCACGAGCAGCGCCACAATCAGCCAGGCCAGGCGCGAGGCCGAGGATGAGGAGGTCGCGGTCATGTCAAGGGGCGCTCAGTCTCCAGACTTCCGGCGAACGCTCTCCGGGTCGGACCTCGCCGCTGGGAACGACAAATCCGCCGCGCCACTCGACGCATGGCGCGGTGGCGCGCGGGGCGGGAACCCGGCCGGCCTCGCTCCAGCGATCCTGCGCGGGCTCGTAGGCCAGGACGGACCCGGGGAAGCCAGGGTGCCTGTCCAAGGGCTTGAAACCCGCGCGCGAGCCGTCATCCCCGGCCAGCAGGAGGATGCGGCCGCCGGCGATCGGGGCGGGGGATGGCGCTGCCACCACGGGGTGCGGCAGATCGGCCAACCGCGCCCAACCGGAACCGGCGCGGTAGCGCAGCGCCTCGCGCAGATAGACCCGCGCGGGCTTGCCCGTGGCCGTGGCCTGGAGGGCGGCCCCTCCAAAGAGGAAGAAAGTCTCGTCGCTGGCCGCGGCGACGGCGAGGAATCGGGGCGGGCCGGGGATCGGCTCCAACTCGCGCCAGGCGCCGTTCGAGGCCTCGAGATCGAGGGCGAAGAAGCGGGTGCTTGCCGTCGTTTCGCCCGGAACCTCGGCCCCGCCGGCCACATGCAGGCACGGCCCGCAGAGCGCGCCGCTCATGTTTGCCAGGGGAATCGGGAGCGGCGGCATCGACTCGATCTCGAACTTGCGCCCGCGCGCCCGGAGCCGAAACACCTCGGCATGGTGTCGCGTGGCGTCGCTGCCGCCGACGCACACGACGCTGTCGCGGTGAGTCACGCTGACGCCGTAGCCCAGCGGCCGCGGCAGGCGGCCGGCTTTGCGCCACCGGCCCTCCGGTTGGTCCAGGACATACACGGCGTCCCCCCAGACCTTGGCGCCTCCATCCCAAGGCATCTTCCGCGGAAAGTTTGCTCCTCCGGCCACCACCAGGGCGCCGCCGCTCACCCCGGCGAATGCCCCGGCCACGCCCAGCTTGTCGGGCAAAGGCGGCAACCGGGACCATTGGAGCGGTTCGGAGGCTGCGGCGGCGAAGTGGCCGGGAGTCAGAAGCATCGCGCACATGGCGGCGAGGAAGGGGCCTGGCCTGGCAGCGCGGGAATGAGGTCTGGCTTTCGCCGCTGCATTCCCCTGACGCCATTCCGTTCCATTGCCGGCGGGAACCATCAAGGCCATCGCGGTGTCAAGAGTCCGTGGAAACGATTAGTCGATCCGCCGGTGTCTGTCACGAATTCAGTTTGGGCGTGAATCCGCGCCTACTCCGCAGTCCATGGAATACACGACACTGGCCCCTCACCCCGGCCCTCTCCCCATCGGATGGGGAGAGGGTGCCCGAAGGGCGGGTGAGGGGAACCGTGTAGTGCATCCCGGTGACTCCTCTGTGACGTCACTGAGGCGAAGCGGCGACAGTCGTTACCGAATGCGCAGCGGGTTGGCGGCGCCGGGGATGTGCGGATTCACATCATCCGGCCTCTGGCCGAGAAGAACCAGCAAGGCAACGACGGCCATTGCCAAACGCGCATCCACCTGGCGGCTCCGGGGATGCTCGGGCGCAAAAGCCGGTTCGCGCCTCGGCGCTGCCGGGCCTTTCACCAGGCGAAGCGGGCGCCCTGTTTCATGCCGTGAGCGGTGTCGCGGTCGTATTCGGCATCTCTGGCGCGAAAATCAGCCAGCACTTGCTGGCCGGTTCGCTCCACCGCGTCGCGCAATTCTTGGGCGGTGGCATAGGAGGGAAGCACGGACAGGCGTTTTTTCATCTCCGCTGTGGCCAGCCGGGCGTAGGAAACATGACCCAACTCATGGATGCCGAGGGCCCGAACGTACTTGTTCCATCGTTCCACCAGGTCGGCGTCCGCCCCCGGCGGAGGCGTCCAGCGGGGCAGGGTGACCTCGATGACCGTCTTGACGTCAACCGAATCCAGAAAATGTTGCTTGTTCCGGGAACTGTAGCGGTAGCTCCACTCGACCTTCCAGGTGGTCAGTCCGTCAAAGTGCCGGTCGTCCTTGCGGGGGCGTCCCTGGGCCCGGGAGGCGATCAATTCCTCCCGGGTGCTGCCCTTCACGTCGTAATAGTTGGTGCTGGCGGTCACCTTGAGGTTGAACTGCGGCCCTGCGGACTGGGCGCGGACGCCGAGCGGAATCAGGGCAGCCAGAACCGCTGCCCAAAAGGCTATCCGGGCCGGCTCCGGGCGCCGGCCCCCAAACCTTCCCCGCTCCCGCGGCTCGGCGCGGGGAGGCGTTCTGCTGTTCAAACGGCATCTCATTGTCAGGCAATCTGCGCCGGAATCTAGCACAGGGCGCTGGGGGCGCCGAAGCATTTCCGCTCTCGACCTCCCAGCCCTTCGCCAGGGAGGTAGGGCGACGCTCCCACGGAGCCGCTGCTTTTGTGGCTGCGGCTTCCAGCCCCCGCCCGGGAGCAGCGCCGGGCGCTTTCCCGTCCAACCCAGCATGAAGAGAACAGGTTTGCTCTGGCTGGCGCTGCTGGCCCTCACCGCCGCTTCGCATGGGGCCGGGCTGATCGTCATTCACGACCCCGACTTCTGGCCGCCCCGGCCTCCGCGCCCCGTTCCTCCGCCGCGGCCGCCTCCGGTGGTGTGGGCCCCGGTCGAGATGACCTCAACCCGGCTTCGGGCGCAGATCAAGGACCAGGTCGCCCACACCACGGTCGAGCAGGAATTCTACAATCCCAATGCCCGGCAACTGGAAGGCACATTCCTTTTTCCCGTGCCCAAAGGGGCGCACCTGGACAAGTTCTCGATGGAGATCAATGGCCGGCCGGTCGAGGCGGAACTCCTGGCCGCCGACAAGGCCCGGGGCATTTATGAGGATATCGTTCGTCAAATGCGCGATCCCGCCCTGCTCGAGTATGCCGGCCGGGATTTGTTCAAGGTGCGCGTCTTCCCCATCGAACCGAACGCGCGAAAACGGCTGTCGTTTTCCTACACCCAGTTGCTGAAGTCCGACGGGGGCCTGGCGCTGTTTGGCTTCCCGCTTGGCACGGAGAAACACCTGGGCCAGCCGGTGAAGGACCTGGCGGTGAAGGTGGACATCGAGACGACCCGGCCGCTCAAGACGCTTTACTCGCCCACCCACAAGGTCGAGATCAAGCGCCACGGGGAGCGGGGCGCCACCATCGGCTTCGAGGCGGCCAATGCCAGGCCCGATCAGGACTTCGAACTGGTGTTCTCCCAGGAACAAGCCGAAATCGGGATCAGCCTGCTGACGCACCGGACCGCCGACGAGGAAGGCTTCTTCCTGCTGCTGGCTTCGCCGGGCGAGGTCAAGCCGGGCAAGTCGATTCCCAAGGACGTCATCTTCGTGCTGGACACCTCGGGGTCGATGGCCGGCGCCAAGCTGGATCAGGCCAAGAAGGCGCTTCTCTTTTGTGTGGCCAACCTCAACGAGTCCGATCGCTTCGAAGTCCTTCGGTTCTCGACCGAGGTCGAGCCGCTCTTTGACCGGCTGGCCCCGGCTGGCGAGGACAACCGCGCTCGCGCGGAGAAGTTCATCAAGGACTTGAAGCCCACCGGCGGGACCGCCATCGACGACGCCCTGGGCAAGGCCCTGGGCCTGCGCCCCGGCGCCGGCGACCGCCCCTGCGCCGTCATCTTCCTCACCGACGGCCGCCCGACGGTCGGCAACACCGAGGAGAGCCAGATCGTGGACCGCGCCCTGAAGGCGGCCGGGGCCGCGCGGGTCTTCTGTTTCGGCATCGGCACGGACGTCAATACCCACCTGCTGGACAAGATCACCGAAGGCACGCGCGCGGCCAGCCAGTACGTGCTCCCGGAAGAGGACATCGAGGTCAAAGTCTCGGCGTTCTTCGCCAAAATCCGCGAGCCGGTGCTGGCCAATCCCAGGCTCAAGTTCCCGGAGGGGGTGCGCGTCACCCAGCTTTATCCCGCCGCGTTGCCAGATCTCTTCAAAGGCGAGCAATTGGTGGCCGCCGGACGCTACTCGGGAACCGCCAGCGGCGAAATTGTCCTCGATGGCGCGGTGCAGGGCGAGCGGCGCGTCTTCGAGTTCAAGGCCGATTTCCCGGCCTCGAGTTCCGGGCATGGCTTCATTCCGCG
>JAKLEJ010000371.1 GCA_022711695.1 Verrucomicrobiota bacterium
CCCAGCTTGACGGTGTTTCCGTTATATGGATCGACATACAGGTTGTAGCGAGCCGCCCCCACTTCAACGGGAACCGTGATCGCATCCGTGGCCGCCTTGACTGAGAGACCCAGCGCCGCCAGGGCGGCGGCTCCAACGGCCAGGTTCCTCATCGCCTTCCATTCCAACCAGGTGGGTTGTTTCATAATTGTTGCGCTCCTTCCTTCCGTCATTGGTTTGATTGTTGATCTGTCTCCGAAGCCCATCGGCTTTGCCTTTCTTCCGGCGGCCGGCAGCAGGACATTTCTCGCTCGTCTCGCAAAGCCCGTCGCATCCGACGTCGTTCTCCGGGACTCAATCTGCGCCACGCCTCCGGCCATGCCCCCCCAGGCCGAGCCTATGTGCTTCTACAGCCTTACTACATGGGATGCGGCGAAAGGTAACAAACGAACTGGACCGCCTGGCGAATCCGCCCCGCCGACGCCCGCGCCGGCATAGGTGCGCGGCCGGACCGGTCGCCTCAGGAGGGAGACCTGGAAGGACTAAAGATCAGGGGCTGTCAGGACGCAGCCTCAGGCTCAATTCAGCGAAGGGCAGGCGAAGGACCGCTCTCCTTGTTCAGCCGCTGCTCGAGCCGGGCCAGCCGCTGTTCCAGGCGGTCGAGCTGCTCCTGCTTGGCCTCCAGCTCGCGCTCCAAACGGCGCTGCCGCGATTCCGCCAGCGCCGCCTGCTCCTTGATCGCCTCCACCAGCGCCGGCACCAGCTTCGTGTAAGCCACGAGGTAGTTGCCCTCCCGATCCTGCGTCACCGCCTCCGGGAAGACCGTCTCCACTTCCTGGGCCAGGAAGCCAAGCTGACGGCCGGGGCGAAGATTGCCCTTGGGGTCGCTCTGGCGGTTCCATTCGAAGGAAACGCCTCGCAGCTTGCGCACCGCTTCCAGCGCGTTGGTGAGCGGGGTTACGCCGTGTTTCCACCGGGCGTCAGACGTTTCCCACAAGTCCTCGGCGGCCAGGCTGCCATGCACGATGCAGTAGGCCTTGAGCAGGTGAAAAAGGAACATGCTCGTGCCGTCCCACTGCCAGGTGAGCGCCGCGTCCTTGCCGTTGGCGGTAGCGCCCAGTCCCCCGCCGCTATAGCCGTAGAGCACCGGCCCGTCGGGCTGGTAGGTTCCAAAGGGCGTTCCCGCTCCGAACCAGCCGACTCCATGGTTGCGGTCCTCGAATCCTCGGAGGAAGAGGCTGCGATCGTTCAACCACATATTGCCCGCCACCATTGCGTTGCTGGAGGCGTAGAGCGTGCCCGCAACCGTGACGTTGGCCCCACCATCCCACCGCAGCGCGGTCTTGGCGCCGTTGCCAGTTGTCCCCAGAGCCCCTCCGGACGACCCGTAGAGCACCGGCCCGTCCACATTCAATCCCGCAAAGAGCTTGCCGGCGCCATACCAGCCCAGCCCATGAAACCGATCCGAACCCCACCGCAGAAACACGTCGTAATCGTTGAGCCGAAGGTTGCCTTCCACGTCCAGCCGGGCGTCCAACGGCGCGCCCCCAAGTCCGACGTCCGCCGCGAACACCGTCGGGCTCGAAAACGTGAGCCCGGAGCCGTCGCCCCGAAACGCCGTGGCCAGCACCGTCCCCGCCACATCCAGCGCCGCCGCGGGATTGGTCTTGCCCACCCCGATGTAGCCGGGGCTGAAATGGAATTTGCTGGCGCGGAGGTCCAGGCGATCGTCCTCGCCGTTCTCCCCCAGGTAAACGTAGCCCATGCCGTTGCCTTGGCGGTCGCCAAAATGGATGAGTTTGGCGTCGCTCCCAGCCGCGGCGGCCCCAACCTGCAGATTGCCCCCTGCGCGGCTCGGGCCCGAATCGTCCCGCACATCCAACGCCCGCAGCGGATTGGAGGTGTTGATGCCCACTCCCCCGGAGGCGCGGACCAGGAACTGGTTGCTGCCGGTCGAGGCGAAATCGGCTCCGGCGGCGTCGCTCCAGACGAACGAGCCGTCGTGAGTGGCCTTGGCCCGGTGGCCGGCAGCGAATCCAAAGGCGCCGTTGACCGTGTTGCTGAATCCACCCGGGATGGCGCCATGAAGGCCGCTGGCGCCAATGGCATTGCCGCTGCCGCCGCCGATGGCCCCGAAGTCGGACGCGACGCTGTTGCGCGCGTCGAACATCACCCCGGGCAGGGGAGGAATCGGCGGCAGGACGAGGTAGGAGCCGCCCCCGGCGATCGTCGCGCCGGTGATGCCCGCGGCCGCGGTGTTGTAGCTGGACCCGCCGATCAGGTTGACCTCGTGCAGGCCGGAAGGCTCAAGCCGAAGCGCGGATTCGTTGTTGACCCGCAGATCCAGCGGCTGGCTGTCCAGGGTGCCCAGGAAGTCCGTGCCGAAGGCCGTGCCGGCGTTTCCCGTGCGATGCCAGTCCGCCGCGGCGCTCAAGGTCAAGGTCTGGCCGTTGGAGACCAGAGTCAGGTTGGCTCCGGCGGCGAGCGCGATATCGTCGCGCAGGCCATTGAGGCTGCGCACAATCTGGCCGCCAGCCACCTTGGCGCTGGTCACGGCATTGTTTTGAAGTGAGGTCGTGCTCACGCTCCCCGCCAGCAGGGCCAGGCCGTTGAGGTTGGTCAACCCCGCGCCATCCCCGCTGAACCTGCCGGCCAGAACGTTGCTGGCGTTGGTGGCCGTCAGCGCGCCCGCGAACCGGTTCGAGCCGGCGAACGCCTGGTGGGCGCTGAGCAGCGCCACGTTGGTCGAGAGCCGGGCGTCCGCCAGCGTGCCCGAGGCGATGTCGCCGCCGGCATGCGAGTGCAGCGTTACGGCATAGGTCCCGGCGTGGTCATGATCGCTGCGCGCCGCGGCGAGCGCGCTGCCGTTGCCGCTGAAGCTCACGCTGAATTGCGCCCCGTTGAGGCTCAAGCCCGCGCCCGCTGAATAGAGCGTGTCGTTGTCCACGCCGTCGCCAAAACCGGGCGGAGTGCCGGTGAGACCCGCCCACGGCGTCGCGGAGGCTCTTTCGGCGGTGGCGGCCGCGCCCGCGTTCGGCGCATACAGCGCCTGGGGCGCGGGCGTGAGGGGTTGGCGCGGAGACAGCAGGGCATAGCCGGGGGCCCCGTTGGTGCGGGCCTCGATTTGCAGCCAACGCTCGGCATTCGTGAACGCGCCGCCGAAATCCAAGGCCACCGCGAACAGCCCGTCGCTAAGCGCCAGCCCGTTGGTCGTCGCGGGCGCGCCGGCTTGCGACCCGCCGGCCGGCGCGTCGAACAGCGTGAACCTCAGATCGTATCTCCCGTTGGCCGGCGCCCCGCCGTCAGTCAGCCGGCCCTGGTAGGTGAAGGCCGTTCCCAGCGGAGTCGCCGCCCCGGGGAGGCGGCTGCTCAGGGCCAGCAGGAGAAAGGCGGCGATTGCGCAACGAACGACGATACGTGTCATGGAGGGTCCTCGGTGGTGGTGGGTGTCCCCGGGTAAGGGCGCCCCGGAGCGGCGCAGTCGAGCCGTCGCCGCTGCGTCGAATGCGGCTTCGATCTCTGCTGATGTGGCGCGGCCCAGTTGCACGGAATCCGTGAATCGAGCCGCCCCGGGCTTCCGCTTCCCGGCAGTCCCTCACGGGCGCACGCGCGGGCGCTGCCGAACCGGCAGGCCAGGCTCGCGAAACAGGCTGACACGCTCTCCGCCGGCCGGAAAGGAGTTTCTTGGCGCTGCCACCCGGGCGCACCCTCCCAGCCGCCGCAGGCAGCGCGAACGTCTCGTGGACAGAACCGGGCCGGCCCGCACTCCGCATGGGGCCTTCCGGCCGGAGGCCGTTGATGTGAATCCGCCCATCCTCCGCGCGCCTGCCGGCTGGGCGCCTGGAAATGACTGTCGCCTCTTTGCCCCAGCGAGGCGACGCGCGGATTCACAGGCAAACAAAAGTGGTGACTCCCGCCCCCCATTTTCTACACTGCCCCCGTCATTATGGAAATTCTCGTTGCAGCCTTGTGCGACGCCGCCACGGATACCGTGGGCAAGCTCAGCTTGCTGGGCGCGTTCGACACGATCAACGCCGAGCGGATGCCGGCGATCCACCCTCAATGCTCGATCGCCCTGCGCATCATCTTCCAGCGAATCGAGGAGGGCGCGCACAAGCTCAAGCTCAACTTCGTGGATGAGGACGGG
>JAKLEJ010000372.1 GCA_022711695.1 Verrucomicrobiota bacterium
ACGCCGGGGGCATGAGGTTCCTGGTTACAGGCGGCGCCGGCTTTATCGGATCGCACGTGTGCGAACGGCTGGCCGAGGCCGGCCATGAGGTCTGGGCGTTCGACGATCTGAATCCCAGCTACGACGTGGCGCTCAAGGAGCGCAACCTCGAGCAGATCCGGGCCCGCAGCCCGGGCTTCCGGTTTTGCCGCGGCGATATCAACGATGGGACCGCCCTGGCCGCGCTGTTTGCCGGGGCACGGTTCGACCAGGTCATCCACCTGGCGGCCCGGGCGGGGGTGCGTCCCAGCGTCGAGTCGCCGGCGCTGTATCAGCGGGTGAATGTCGAGGGTACGGCCAATGTGCTCGAGGCGGCCCGCCGGGCGGGGGTGCGCAAGCTCATTCTGGCCTCCTCGTCGAGCGTCTATGGTGTCAACGCCAAGGTCCCGTTTGCCGAGGGCGACCCGGTCGCCTCGGTCATTTCCCCTTATGCGGCCAGCAAGCTGGCCTGCGAGGCGCTGGCTCACGTCTATCGCCACCTTTACGGCATGGATCTGGCCGTGCTCCGCTTCTTCACCGTGTACGGTCCCCGCCAGCGGCCGGATCTGGCCATCCACAAGTTCGCCCGTCTGATCGTCCAGGGGCGCCCCATCCCCGTCTATGGCGATGGCGCCACCGAGCGGGATTACACTTATATCAGCGACATCCTCGATGGAATCCTGGCGTGCGCGCGCCAGGAGATCGGCTTCGAGATCATCAACCTGGGAGAATCTCAAACCGTGCCGCTGAGCCGGCTGATCGAGCTGCTGGAAGAGGCTTTGGGCCGTCGCGCCGTCCTGGAGCGCCAGCCGCCCCAGCCGGGCGACGTGCCTCGCACCTTTGCCGACATCTCCAAGGCGCGCGCTCTGCTTGGCTATGCGCCGCGCGTCGGCATCGAGCAGGGCATCCCCCTCTTTGTCGAGTGGTTCAAGCGGCAGGAGGGACCCCGCGCCGGCTAGGCCGGGCGGGACGGGAAGCGGTTCCTGCCAGGCGCTCCAGGGCTGAAAAGAGAGTCCGCTTCCCGACGACCCGCCGGGTCTCGTCACGCGAACGGACCAACACGAACCCTTTTCCGCACGCCGGGCCGTTGGCCACGCAGGCATGGCTGCCGCTCTCCTGGATCTGCCGGACCGCGAGCGCCACGGCCCGGCGGGCGCCTCCAGCCACCTCGTACTTCCAGCCCACCACGCAGGCGCGCGGAAACCAGCCGCGGAGTTGCGGCAGGATCTTCGGGGTGGGCACAAGCTCAATCAGCAGGCTGCCCTGGCGGGTGCTGAGCTTGGGACTGCGAATGGGCTGTCGGCCGGCGGCGGTCTGGCGCCAGATGCGCCCGAACGCGAAGTCGCCCACCGCCGCCGCATGGAATAGGGCATCCACCCGCTGACCGGAGCGCGCCCGGAGTTTGCGGGCCAGGTCGGCGCCCGTGGTAAAGACAACCACCCGGCCGGCCAGGCGCGGCCCGGGCCAGGTGGCCTGCGCGCCCACCAGCAAAGTGACCTGGTGCCCGCGTTCCGCGAGATAGTTGGCCAGTTCCGTCCCCAGGCGGCCGGTCGAAAAGTTGGTGAGGCGTCGGACGCGGTCCAGGGGTTCAAACGTCGGGCCGGCTGTGACAATGCAGCGCACGAACCGGAGGGTAACGCCCGGTCCGCCGCTGCCAAGATTTTCCGCACGCCGCTTCGGATGCCCGCTGGGTTTCTGCCTTTGCCTTGATTCACGTCAAGGCGCGCCGGCGCGAAGTCGGCTTGAGTGGCATCATGTTGCGGCAGTCCTCCATTCTGACGGCGCTGGGCGTCCTCTCAGCCCTGGCGGTCTTCCTTCCCAGTGCGGGACTGGCCGCTGAGCAGGGCGGCGCTGCCGTTCTTTCGAATGCGCCTGCGGCGAGCCCGGCCGGCGTTTCGACCAACGTCGATCTGGCGGCGGCCCGCTATGCGACCATGTGCGCGGGATGTCACAGCCTGACCGGGGCCAAACTGACCGGCCCGGATCTCACTCCCTCCATGGCCTGGCCGTTGGACCAGCTCAAGGCGGCCATCAAGCGGATGGAGAAGAACGTGGGGCCGCTGAGCGACGAGCAGGTCGAAGCCCAGGCCCGCCTGCTGCAGTCCCCCGATGTGCGCCAACGGGTTCAGGCCGAACAGGAGCGCATCCAGGCCCAATTCATGGCCCGAATGGCCCCGGCGGACGCCGGGGTGGGCCGCAGCCTCTTCTTTGGCTCGATCCCTCTGCGCAACGGGGGGCTGGCTTGCGTCGCCTGCCACGCCGTGGCCGGCCAGGGGGGCAACCTGGGCGTGGATCTGACCGGGGTCTTTGCCAAGATGGGCGGGCAAACGCCGCTGGTCTCGGCCATCGAGAAGAGCGCCTTCAAGATCATGGCCCCGCATTACCAGCGGCATCCGGTGACCCCGCAGGAGGCGTTGCACCTGGCGAAATACCTTTCGACGCTGGACCCGAAGGAGGCAAGGCCTGTGCGCGCCGCCTTTGTGCCGGCCGGCGCGGGGTTGGCCGCGGCCCTGCTGCTGGGCTTGACCCTGCATGCGCGCAGCCAGCGCGCTCGCCGCGGCCGAAACACCCCATTGCGGCGCCGGAGATTTTAGCATGAGCTGGATTCAAGATTTATTCGCCCCCGGTGACCGCACCTGGGAGTCGTTCTACCGGAGCCGGTGGGCTTACGACAAGAAGGTGCGCAGCACCCATGGGGTCAACTGCACGGGGTCGTGCAGTTGGGAGATTTACGTCAAGAACGGCGTGGTGGTCTGGGAACTCCAGGCGTTGGATTACCCGACTATCGACCGCGAGATCCCGCCCTATGAGCCGCGCGGCTGCCAGCGGGGCATCTCGTATTCCTGGTATCTCTACAGTCCGCTTCGCGTGAAACATCCCTATGTCCGCGGCGCGCTTCTGGACCTGTGGCGCAAGGCGCGAAAGCAGCATCCGGAGGACCCGGTCGCGGCGTGGCGCTCGATCGTCTCCGATGCCGAGTCGCGCAGGGTTTATCACCAGGCGCGCGGCAAGGGCGGGTTCCGTCGCGCCTCCTGGGCCGAGGTGAACGAGATCATGGCCGCCGCCAATCTCCACACCATCCAGCGCCACGGGCCGGACCGGATCGTGGGCTTTTCCCCCATCCCGGCCATGTCCATGCTCAGCTACGCCGCCGGGGCGCGCTTTTGCCAGCTCCTGGGAGGCGTTTCCCTCTCCTTCTACGATTGGTACTGCGATCTGCCGCCGGCCTCGCCGGAAGTCTGGGGCGAGCAGACGGATGTTGCCGAAAGCGCCGATTGGTACCATTCGAAGTTCATCGCCACCGTGGGCTCGAACGTGCTGATGACGCGCACGCCCGACGCCCATTTTCTGGTCGAGGCCCGACACGCCGGGGCCAAGGTGGTGGTCTTCTCGCCCGATTTCAGCCAGACCTCCAAGGTCGCCGACGAGTGGATTCCCCTGCACCAGGGCTCGGACGGGGCCTTCTGGATGTCGGTGGGCCAGGTGATTCTGAAGGAATTCTACGCGGACCGGCCGACGCCGGCGTTTCAGGATTACTTGCGCCAATACACCGACGCCGCCTTTCTGGTGCGGCTGGACCCGCAGCCTGGTGGCGGGTACCGGCCGGGCCGGCTGTTGCGGGCCAGCCAGCTTGCCGCCACGAAAGACCTCGAAAACGCCGACTGGAAGTTCCTCGTCGTGGATGAGACGACCGGCGAGTTGAAGATGCCCAGGGGCGCCGTGGGGCACCGGTGGCAGAAGCAGAAGGGGGAATGGAACCTGAAGCTCGAGGACGCGCTCACCGGTCAACCCATCAGGCCCCTCCTCGAACTCCTCGGCCGGGGCGACGCCTCCGTTCCTGTCGAGACCGACGATTTCTCCGATGGCAGCGGCCAGCGGATTCTCCGGCGGCATGTGCCGGCGCGGCGGGTGGAGACGACGGACGGCCCGGTCCTGGTCACCACGGTGATGGAACTCTACTTCGCCCAGTATGGCGTGGATCGCGGGCTGGCGGGCGAATGGCCGAAAGGTTACGAGGACGATTCCCAGCCCTTTACCCCGGCCTGGCAGGAGCGCTTCACCGGCGTCAAGGGGAGCGTGGCGGTCAACTTTGCCCGCGAGT
>JAKLEJ010000373.1 GCA_022711695.1 Verrucomicrobiota bacterium
TCCCCGCCCCCGCCCCATTCCTCGGTGCCGGTCCCGCAGGCCTGCGGCGTCTGGCTGTCGTCGAAGAAGAACCTGGGATCCCCCTCGAGCGTGGTCAGCACCCCGCGATGCGAGAAGATCCAGGACATCCCCGCGAACTGGCCGCACCAGTCGCCGCCCCCCTCGGCCTGCCGGGTGTCCAGCAGCACCAGGTCCTGGCCGGGCGCCGGCTGGGGGTGATCGCGATAGGTGGCATGAAAATAGCCCACATGAGCCGCCGGGCCGGTGTAGGGATGCCAGCGCGCCTTCCATTCGATCGGACCCAGGGGCGTCGCGCCTCCTGCCAACTCGATGCGCGCCCGCTTGAAGAAGGGCATAGGGAAGAAGCAAGCCAGGTGGACCCGCCCGGCCGCATAGCGGATGAAGAGGGGAAACCCTTTGACGAGATATTCGCGGTTGTCCCGGTTGTAGAGGACACCGGCCCCGAAGAACAACGCCACCGGGGCGTCGATCGAAGGCTGGGAGAGGTCATCCCAGGCGATCCGCAGCCGGGACCGGCCGAAGGACAGGGCCTCGGATTGCGGCACGCTGAACTCAAGAGCGCGCAGCATGCCGGGCGCGTTGGACAGCACCGCCAGCGTAACACTCTGCCCCGCCCCCGCCGTGGCCTGTCCGGCGACCTCCCGGACCTGGAGCCGATCCCCTTCGGCGGAGCCGACCCGCGGCGCAATGTCCGAGCCCGAACGCCGGAGCAGGTCCAGCACATCCGCGTCCGGCGCGGAACGGCCGTCCCATGCCCGGATGGGCTGAGAAAGCGGCGCGCCGCGCGCGTACTGATGGTAGATGTAATAGCCCGTGCCATAGCGAGTGCGCGAGTAGGCCATGCGAAAGGACCGTTCGAACATGATGGGAACCCACATGAGATCCGCGCCCCGGGTATCCGACCAGGTCCAGGTAAGCGGGTTGGGAAAAGGCGCCTCGGGCAGGAAGACCGTCTTCGTGAGGAGGCGTTTTGCGTTGTTCGGATCAGCGGTCCCGGTTTCCCGGACAACATGGTCCGCGCCGTCCACCTCGTAATGCCACGGACTGCCGTGCCAATGGTTGTAACGGGCGAAATAAAGCACGCCCGGCCCGGCAACATCCAGGGTCACATTGAAATCGTCGGCGAGCTGATAAAGGAAGTGGCTGGCGTCGGCGCCTTCGTTGCCGCCGCGGCGGTCATAGGTGCTGCGCATGTAGGCCCGGGCGCCGATGCGCTGGACCGGCCAGCGATCCCATTGCCGGTAGGCGTCCAGCCCGACCGGGATCGTCGGCGGTTCCGCGGCGCCCGCCTTCCCGATCCACAAGCTGACGGCGGAAAGCAAGCTCAGGACCGCGGCGAATCGTCGAGGGCGCATGAGGTGATCTTCTCAGCCCCGGGCGGATGCGACGAGCAAAAACGGCACGCCTGGTTTTCAACGGGGTTGCCCAAGGCCGCGGAGCGATGGTAGATTGGGGCCATGGGGCAAGCTCCGGAGATTCGTCCGCCACAGGGCCTGAGCGGGGAGATCGCTCCCCTGGCGGAAGCGGAGCTGGAATCGCGCCTGCGGACGGGATTGCTGACTCTTCGCGAAATCGTCGCCGGCCTGGATCGGCTGGAGGATCGGCTGAACCGCTCGGGGATTCCGGAATCGGCAACCCAACGAGGATATTTCACCCCGGACGAGGACGACCGCGTGCGGCAGGGGGTGCTGGCCTACCGAAACTGCCGGCTGGCCGCCTACGAGATGATCCTTCGTTTTCGGGACTACGCCGCGGTGGAGAACCGGGATTTGGGCTATCGGTGTTTTCTGCTGGCGTTCGGAGCGGCGCTGGCGCTGTACGCAAAATCGCTCAGGATCATTGCGTTCGCCGAGCACGTTCCGATGTTGCGGGCCAAGATCAACGAACCGGATCTCAAGTACGATCTGGAGGCCGGCTTCTTCGACGATGTGCTCGCGGGCTACAGCTCGCTGGCCAACTATAAATCCCTCTCGAAGGCGGGCGTCTTCTGGCAGTTCCACCGTCGTGCGATCCGGACCTGCACGCAGCGGCACGGGGCGGATTGGGTCTGGCTGCTGGACCTGGCGCGGCATCACCGTCACGTGGTTCGCAGGCGTCTGCTGCACGTGCTCCTGAAAAGGCTCCGCCACGACTGGCGAGCCTTCGGGCAAAGCCTGCTCAGCCCGTTGCGCTCGGCGCGGCACGGTTTGGAGCGGCTGCTGGGGGAGCGCTTTGCCGGGTCACGGGCAAGCGGCAAGCCCGCCTTCACCTTCACACGCCAGACCCTTGAGACGCTCCGCCCCCTGCTCCGCCCCGGCGACGTGCTGCTGATGCGCTCCGACAGCCGTCTGACGGCGGCGCTCCTGCCGGGGTTCTGGACGCACGCGGCCCTTTTCCTTGGAACGTCCTCCGAAATGCAGGCGCTGGGTTTGCGCTCCTCTCCCTACGCCGCCCGGCACTGGGACAAACTCATGGAAGACGGGAGCGCGCTCGGACAGGCGATCGAGGCGCTGTTTCCGTGCGTGCGACTCAATCCGTTGGAGAAATGCCTGGAGGCCGATCACCTGGTGGTGTTGCGTCCGCAGTTGCCTTCGGCGGAGATCGTGGCGGCCCTGGGGGAAGCCCTGGGACACCTGGGAAAGCCCTACGATTTCGAGTTCGATTTCAACGCCACCTCGAGAGTGGTCTGCACCGAGCTGATCTATCGCAGCTTTCACCATCGCGGCCCCATTTCGTTTGTCCTGACCAAACGGCTGGGGCGCTTCACCTTGAGCGGGGACGACATCCTCGCGCAGGTTCTGGACCCGCTGATCCAAGGGACGGAACCCGCGGCAGGCCCGTTCCAACCCGTGGCCCTGGCGCTGACACGCGGGGATGGCCGCCCTCACCTGGCCCAACCCGAGCGCATCCTGCCCCTGCTGAGCAGGATTCGAGGGGGGTGGCGCCCCGGACGCCGCAGAGGCGAGCAGAACTCCGTCGTTTCCGCGGTCGTGCGGGCGTCCTCCTGAGAAGAAGGCCTCGTCAACAAACCGGCACGCTCAACGCCAAACCGCCGCGGGCGGTTTCCTTGTATTTCGTGCTCATGTCGGCGCCGGTTTGACGCATGGTGGCGATGACTTTGTCGAGGGAGACGCGGTGCTGGCCGTCGCCGTGCAGGGCCAGGCGCGCCGCATTGATGGCTTTGACGGCCCCCATGGCGTTGCGCTCGATGCAGGGGACCTGGACCAGGCCGCCCACCGGATCGCAGGTCAGCCCCAGATTGTGTTCCATGCCGATTTCGGCCGCCTCTTCGACCTGGGGCGCCGCGCCCCCGAGCACCTCCGCCAGCGCGGCCGCCGCCATCGAGCAGGCCACGCCCACCTCGCCCTGGCAGCCCACCTCGGCCCCCGAGATCGAGGCGTTAGTCTTGTAGAGAATCCCGATCGCGCCGGCGGTCAGAAGAAAGCGCACGATGCTGTCCTCCGTGGCGCCGCCATGGATGCGCGCGTAATAGTGAAGGACCGCCGGGACGATCCCGGCCGCGCCGTTGGTCGGCGCCGTGACCACCCGCCCTCCCGAGGCGTTTTCCTCGTTCACCGCCATGGCGTAAAGGCTGACCCAGTCCATGACCGTCAGCGGGTCGTGCAGGCCGGCTTCAGGACGGGCGGTCAGTTCCCGGTAGAGGCGGGGCGCGCGGCGGCGCACCTGCAATCCGCCCGGCAGCGCGCCGTCCCGACGGCAGCCGCGCTCGACACACTCTTGCATGGCCGCCCACACCTCGAGCAGGCGGCGACGCGTTTCCTGTTCCGGCCTCCAACATCCTTCGTTGGCGAGGGTCATCTGGCTCACGCTGCGCCCGCTTTCCCGGGCCAGGCGCAACAACTCGTCTCCGCTGCGGTAAGGGTAAGGCACCTGGACCTCGGTCGGCCGCCCCGCCTGGACCTCCTCCTCACTCACCACGAAGCCCCCACCCACAGAGTAATAGACTCCCTCGATCAGCGTTTGGCCTTGGGCGTCGCACGCCTCGAACCGCAGTCCGTTCGAGTGAAACGGAAGCACCGTGTCTGCGTGCGTGCGAAGATCGGATTCGAGGTTAAACGCCACCGCCAGCCCTCCGGGCAATTGCAGCCGGCCGG
>JAKLEJ010000374.1 GCA_022711695.1 Verrucomicrobiota bacterium
GCTGCTGCGTCTGCGCAAGGACGACGGGGCGGTGGTCTATCACAACGGAGTCGAGATCTACCGAACCAACATCGTGGCAGACCCGGTGACCTACGCGACCTGGGCCAGCGCGACGGTGGACGGCGCCAGCGAAACGAACTACTTCGAAACGAGCCTTCCGCTCACCAACGCGATCGTCGGCACAAACGTGCTGGCGGTCGAGGTCCACCAGGTCAGCCCGACCAGCTCCGACATGTCGTTCGACCTCGAACTGCTCGGGGTGAATCCGCTCACGCCCCGCGTGCACGAGGTCGCCGTCCTCCAGGTCCAACCGCTGGACGGCGCCGCCGTGGGAGACCGGCTGCGCGTTTCGGTCCTGGTCACCAACAAGGGCAACGCGTCCGAGGCGTTCACGGTGTATCTGCGGGACACCAACCACAACCAGGTGCTGGCGGTCGCCTCGATGACCAGCCTGGCGGCGGGGGCCAACGCCAACCTGATGCTGGAATGGAAGACCGCCGCCGCCGCCGCAGGCGCTCACTTTCTCCAGGCCTACGTCGTGAGGAGCGGCCAGACCAATTTCGCGGGGATGGCAGGGGCGCCGGTGGAACTGGCCCCCAACGGCATCGGCCTCCAGGCCTCGCCGGCTCTCGGGAGCCTCGGCGGGCGCTGCGGGGCGGTGGCTGCGTCCGGCAACCTGCTCTTCACCGGGGCGGGCGCGACCCTCGAAGTGTGGGACCGCGCCAATCCCGCCGCTCCGCGCAAGATCGGCCAGACCCGCCTGCCGGCCGTGATCGAAAGCCTGGCGGCCACGAACACCTTCGCCTTTGCGGCGTGCGGCAGCGCCGGCGTTCAGTTCGTGGATGTCAGCAACCCGGCGGCGCCCGCGCATCGGAACTCGTACGACACCTCGGGCCACGTTTACGATTTGGCTCTCGGCGGCAACCACCTTTACGTGGCCGACGGGGTGGGCGGCCTGCGGGTCGTGGATGTGACCTCCCCTGCCAACCCCATCCTGGCGGGCGCCTACTACACGGAGGGGCCGGCCCAACGTGTCTTCGTGGCGGGAACCCGCGCCTACGTGCTGGACGGCCACAAGGGGCTGCTGATTCTTAACGTGGCGCTCCCCTCGTCGCCGCTTCTGCTGGGATTCCATCCTGGGCTCGACGACGGCCAGGGCCTCTGCGTCGCAGGCTCCACAGCCTACGCAGTGGATTCGAACAACCGCTTTCTTGCCATCGGCGTGGCCGCGCCCGCCAGTCCGACGCTTCTGGGATCGCTGCTGCTGCCGGGCGCGGTGGGCAGGGCGATTGCCCTGAGCGGCGCCACCGCCTATGTCCCCGCAGGCAACGCGGGCCTGCTGATCATCGACTGCTCGACGCCGGCCGCGCCGGCCCTGCTCGGAACCCTCCCCACTCCGGACGAAGCGGCTGACGCCGCGCTGGCAGGGAACCATCTCTACCTGGCCGGCGGCTTCCACGGGCTGCAGGCTTACGATGTCTCCACCCCCGCCAGCCCGGCGCTCGTCAACGAAGCTCCGACTGCCATCCGCGCGTGCGAGGTCGTGGTGAGCAATGGACTGGCTTGCGTGGCGGCAGGCGAGGGCGGGCTTCGCCTCTACAGCGTGACCAACCCAACCGCGCCAGTCTGGATTGGCTGGTTCGCGGGGGCCACCAACGCCCGCTGCGTCGCCGTGTCCGGCGCAACGGCCTGCGTGGGCGACGGGCAGTATGGGCTCAAGCTTGTGGACCTGTCCAACCCGGCGGTTCCAGGGTTCCTGGGCGGATGGTCCGGGACCAACCTCGACAGCATTCGGCGCGTGGGCGTGAGCGGTTCGCAGGCGCTCGCCACCGATGGCCGCCAGGTTTGCCTGTTCGACGTGTCGGTCGCATCCAATCCGACACTCACCGCCGTCTATCGTCCGCCCTCTTTCGTTTTCGACATGGCCGTGACGGATGCCCGGGCCTACCTGGCATGCGGCGCCGCCGGCTTCGTCGTCCTTGACCTGGCAGCCGGGTCCCTGGTCCAGCGCAGCGTCACGGACACCCCCGGCCTGGCCTCCGGGATCTCCGTTTCGGGAAATACCGCCGCAGTGGCGGACGGTCCCGAGGGCTGGCGGCTGTTCGACGTGTCGAATCCGGCGGCTCCGAGTCTCGTCCATTCGAGCCTGGCCCAGGGCTCCGTGTATGACGTGGCGGTCGCAGGCGTAATGGCGGCCCTGGGCAGCGGGGCCCGCAGCGCGGCCGCCCTCGACATCACCCATCCGCTCACGCCGGTTCTCACGCGGTCCTTCGGAGCGCTCGTTCGCACGCTGCGTCTGACCGCCACTGGACCGCAGGTGTATGTGGCCGAGGATGACGCCGGGCTGGCGGTGCTGGGGGCTTCGGACGATGTGGACCAGGACGGCCTGCCCGACTCCTGGGAGCAAGGCATCGTCGATGCCAGCCTCCAGGATGCGGTTCGTTCCATTTGGGATGTGACTGCCGCGAGCGACTTCGATGGGGACGGTCAGGCGGACGCGGCGGAGTATGTGGCCGGCACGTCCCCTGTGGATGCGGCTTCCCGTTTCGCTCAGGAAACGCCGAGCCAGGGAGACGGGGCCACACTCACCCTGCGCTGGTTCAGCCAGCCCGGCAAGACCTACGCCGTTCACGCCGGCGCCAACCTTGCCTCCGGCTTCACATTGATCCAGGACAACATTCCCGGCACTCCGCCCGTCAACAGCCTGACGCTGACGAACACAGGCGCGGCCGGATTCTACATCATCACGGTGCGGTGATCCGGGCCGGGAGCGGCTCCGGCCAGGGAGCCGCCCTCGTCTGCCGGCCACCCCGGGGCTGCGCAAAGAAGAAGAGGCCGGAATGGACTGCCATTCCGGCCTCGACGCGCAATACGGTTCAGGGAAAGGATCAGCTCTTGGCGGTGGGCTCCGCGGCGGGTTTCGGGGTCGCCAACACCTCACAAACGCCGCCGGCCTTCTCGATCTTGGCGCGGGCAGTGGCGCTGAACGCATGGGCCACCACGGTCAGCTTGCGGGTCAGTTCGCCCTCGCCGAGCACTTTGATCCGTTTGATGACACCGTTGGCCAGCCCGGCCTGCCTCAGCGCGGTCTCGTCCACGCGCGCGCCGTCGTTGAACTGGTTCAACGACTCGAGGTTCACCGGCAGGTACTTGACGGCAAAGCGGATGTTGTTGAATCCGCGCTTGGGAATGCGGCGAATGAGGGGCATCTGGCCGCCTTCGAAGCCAGGGCGGATGGAACTGCCGCTGCGCGCGGTTTGTCCCTTGCCGCCGCGGCCCGAGGTCTTGCCACGCCCGCTGGATTCGCCCTGGCCCAGCCGCTTGCGGCGGTGCCGGGCTCCGGGACGATTGGTCAGTGAATGTAAACGCATAACGATCCTGGGTTAGGCTGTGACCGGCGCCACGGGCTGAGGCGCCACAGGTTGCGGCGCGGCCGGCTTGGGCATGGCCAGGCCGCGGGCTTTGTAAATGTTTTCCTTGAGCCGGAGCCGGAGCAGCGCCTGCAGGGTAGCCTTGACCACATTGGCGGCGTTCTTCGATCCCAGGGACTTCGTCAGAACGTCCTTGGCGCCGACGCTTTCCAGGACGGCTCGGACGGTCTTGCCGGCAATGATGCCCGTGCCGGGCGAGGCCGGGCGCAGCAGAACGTGCGCGCCGCAGTAGAACGCCTCGACTTCGTGCGGAAGGGTGGGGCCCTTCAGCGAGATGGGAATCATGCTGGCTCGGGCGGCGTCGCCTCCCTTGCGGATGGCGTCGGCGACTTCACCCGCCTTGCCCAGGCCCACACCGACTCGGCCCCGACGGTCGCCGGTGACCACCAGCGCGCTGAAGCTGAAACGGCGGCCGCCCTTGACCACCTTCGCCGAGCGGTTGATGAACACGACTTTTTCGGTCAGCTTGTCTTCGGCGTTCTGGCCATCGCCATCGCCGTGCTCGGGCGGCCGGCGGCGGCGGGGACCTCCCCGGCCGGGGCCCCGCGGCCCGCGGAACTCGCTTCTCGACGACCTGACCTCGGGTTCCGGACTGGCCCCGGCGGCTTCCGGGACGGTGGCCGGGACGTTGGGGTCCACTTGAACTTGTTTCTCTTCAGACACGATATGGCTCCTGGTTAGAA
>JAKLEJ010000375.1 GCA_022711695.1 Verrucomicrobiota bacterium
GGGCGGTCCGAGCCCCCGAGGCCCACGGGGTCCAGGTTCGTCAGGCCGTCGCTCTGCGAGACGAACAGGTCGAGATCGGCCTCGCGGTAGCGCGGGCGGGCGGGCTGGGCCCGGTTGGGCTGGAGGAAACCGATGTTGCGCGGCATGAAGGTGAGGAAGGCCACGTTGGTCCACAGCGTCGAGTTGGTATAGACGTAGAAGTTCCACTGCTCGGTGACGCCGTTGGTGGTGACGAGGTAGGGCGGGTTGGCCCCCACCCGCTCGTGCATGAGCTGCACATGGTTGGTGGTGAAGAGCCGCACTCCGGCGTTGGTGGCCGCCCCCAGCGTGATGGCCGGGCTGAGGCTGAACGAGCCCTGCCCGCCCGTGAGAAAATTCGTGACCCCGCACGAGGCCACCAGGGCGTAATCCTGATAGACGCCGCTGGGGGGCGCGGCATCGACGCCGTTCACGTGCACCCGGCGCGCCCGCACCGTCACCGAGTAGCCCCCGGCGCTTAAGGGCGGCGGCAGATAGACGTTCTCGACGTTGTTGACCAGGTCCAGGGCGCTCACGAAGTTGCTGGCGTTGGCGCTCGGGGACACGGGGTTGGTGACGCCGCCGGCATTGGTGAATACCACCTGCGAGTAGAGGCCGCCTTCGCGGAAGAAGTTGCCCACATACACTTCGTCCGGATTGGCCAGGTTGGTCACGATCAAATCGAGGTCGTTCACCAGCTTGGCCCCCATCAGCGGGTTGGCGGCCGGGTCGGTCCAGACCAGCGACAGCCGCAGCGGGAAGCCGAGGTTGGCCCCGGCCACGTTAATGGTCCGGGTGTGGCTGAAGCCGGTCGTCAGGGCGTTGGTCGGGTCCTGCTCGACGTACTGCACCACGCTGTCCGTGGCCCCGGCAGCCTTGGCCGGCACGCTGTTGGCCAGGTTCGGCAAGCCCCAGCCCTGCGGATTGGCCGTGGTCCGCCGGAAGTTGAAATCGTACTTGGTCGGGTGCATCGAGCGCGCCCCATTGATGAGCAGGGCCTTGAGGACGGCCGGGCTGGGATTGGTCACGCCCAGGTCGCGCGCGAAGTACTCCTGCATGAGCGCCAGCGTGCCCGAGACGGCCGCCGCCGCCATGCTGCTGCCCCACTCGTAGCGGTAAAGGTTGTTGGGATCGAGCCGCGCGTTCAGGTTGCTCAGCACCGTGAAATAGTCCCCGGGGCTGTTCGAGATCACCAGCGTCACGGACAGGTTGTAAGACACGCTGTTCGAGCCCGGGTTCCCCACCGAGTAGTTGACGGCCCCCTGGGTCAGCTCCGGCGGGACGATGGTGGCAGTGTTGTTGCCCTTGAAGTCGGCCGCGGTGGGCAGCCGGTCCATGGCGATGTGGATGGGAAGGACCGGCGGGGCGGCGGTCGTCGTCACGCTGGGGACGGCGTTGACGGTGAAGGAAATCAGCCCGGGCGCGTCGGCCAGGAAGAAGAAGTTGTTGGTCGAGCGGGGCGGCAGGTAAAGGTTGGTGTAGGTCTCCCCGAAGGCGAGATTGGTCGCGCCCACACGGGAGAAATTGGTGGTCCGGCAGGAGATGACCATGGCCCCCGGGGCCACCACGTCGGGCTTGTAGCGGCCGTAGGAGCCCTCATCGAGGATGCCAGTGTTGCCCCGGCTCGAGAACGCCGCCACCTCGTTGCTGCTGTCGGTCATGCCCAGCCAGGGCTGGGTGATGTTGGTGGTGATGAGGCCGCCTTCCATGACGATGTTGGTCACAGTGTTGGCGATGCGCCGGTAGAGTTCGCTCGCGCCCACGGTGATCACGTTCTTGGCGGTGCCAGGCGCCTCGATCGAGCCCGGGGCCCCGCCCAGGCCGTCGTTCTGGCCGTTGCCCGAGTTGCCGGCCGCAAACACAAACAGCAGCGGCTGCGAGCCGGTCCGGTCGTCCAGGGCGTCGCGGGTGGCGGCGTCGAAGCTGGCCGAGGCCAGCGTGTAGTCGAAAACCCCGTAGCTCCAGCTATTGTTGCAGATGAAGGCGTTCGAAAGGAGCGCCAGGCGCTGCATCTGGGCGTCGGTCACAAAATGCCCGCCCTGGAACGCGCCCATGACCTGCAGCGAGTAGATCGTCGAAGCCGGGGCCATCCCGCGGAAATCCGCCCCGTTGGTCGAGCCCGGCACGTTCGTGCCGGTGACCAGCGCGGTCGAGTTGACGCCGCTGCTGCCGATGGTTCCGGCCACGTGGGTGCCGTGGCCGTCGCCGTCGCCCAGCGAGTTGGTCTCGCCAATGACCCGGCCCTGCAGGTCCGGATGGTCCGCCCACACGCCAGTGTCGGCCACCTGCACGGTGACGCCCGAGCCGGTCAGCCCCAGGTGGCTGCTGGCGGTGGTGGTGTTGGTGGAGATGTTCAGGCGGGCGCGCGTGAGATCGTTGGCGGGGATGCGTTCGCGGCCTTTCTCGATGATCTGCACCTGCGGCAGACGGGCCAGTTCGGCGAGCGCCTGGCCCCGCGCTCGCAGGTGGAGCGTCGGTCCAAAGGGCGAAGGCTCCTCGCTGACAATCTGCGCCTCGATCGCCGCCAGGGCCCCGGCGGCCGCCTGGCGCTGGCCCGGGAAGAGCGTCACGCTGAGCAGGCTGTTTTCGGGCAGGGGCATGCCCTCGACGGCGCGCGCCAGCAGCGTGGGTTCGAGCTTGTAGTAGGGTTCGAACGGCAGCACCGCCTGCGTCAGCGGCCCCCTGGCCAGCCGCCGCGCGGCCGCCGCCTCCGCCCGCACCAGGTAGGCGTTATTGGGCACGTAGGAGACCACCTCGCCGCCCGCCTCGCGGATGGCTTTGCGGAAGGCTTCGGTGATGACGCCGCGCGCCTGGACCACGTAGCTGCCCGGGTCGCCGGGGGCGCGCAAGTGCGCCGGGATGTTCAAGCCCGAGCGAAGGCTGGTGTCGATGAGGGCGTTGCGCAGCAGCACCGCCTGTTCGTTGCGGAGCATCTGGGCCGGGGTCTGGGCGGTGTTGCTGAGGCGGTAGCGAAAACGGTTGGTGCCCGAGAGACTGACGCCGTTGGCCTGGAGCGCCGCCACCGTCGAGGGCGAGGGCGGGCCGGACAGCAGGCGGATCGGGCCGGGCCGCTCGGCGCGGCTCTTGCCGCCAGCGTTGGTGGCGGCGGGGTTGTTGGTGACGGGCAGAGGGGCGGTGCGGGCGGCGCGTTGGTTGCCCAAATGCCAGCAGTAGCCGCCGGCCAGGAACAGCGCCGCGCTCACCAGCGCCCAAAAACGAGGTTGACGTTTCATACGGAGAAAGTGGCGATTAGAGAATCCGGGCGCCGGCGCATGTCTCTGGTTGGCCTCGGAGTTTCCTGGTGTGCAGGCTCATCCTGAGTCCGCCAGGTTTTGGAGTGCGGCGCGCAGCGCCGCTTTCTCAGGGCGGGCAGAGGCCCTGGGGCTGACGGTGGGGGCGCCGGAGCGGGACATCTCAGCGTTGCGAAGAGCGGGGCGGAAGCCCCGCACTCCAAAACGCTGGCGCGTGGACTGCCGGACTCACGGCCGGCGGGCATGCCGCTGAAAACACGCTCCGCCTCCCCCCGAAGCAAGCGGAACAGGCGGCCCTGGATGGTCAGCTTCAGGCGCATGGCGTCAATCCGGGGGCAGGACGTTGAAACTCTCGATGACCGCGCGGGGCCGGGCGGCGCCGCCCTCGACCCGGATCACGGCCCTCGTGGCCACTTCGGCGGTGACCTGGTAGTTGGTGCAGATGTTCCCGTTCGAGGTGTCGATCGAGCCGTCGGCCGGCTTGAGGGACTGGCCGTAAGCATAGACCACGAACCGGGCGTCGCCGCTCTTGACTAGGGAGAGAATTTGCTGCGGCAGCCGCTCATAGGCGGTGTCCGTCAGCCCGAGGCGCTGCTGGTAAGAGGAGGCCGTGTTGAGCCAGGGCGAACGGATGGTCAGCTCGGGCACCTGGAGGAATTGGGCCAGGCTCGAGAAAGTGCCCTCGGGCAGCGATTGCCGGAACGCGCTCATGCCAATGAGAAACCGTTCGATGGCCGTGGGCGTGCCAGGGTCGTTGGCGGCAGGAACGATGAACCGGGCCTGCAGGGGGATGGGCCCGTTGGTCGGGATGGACAGGAGCTTGTCGTCCGCGAGCGCGTTGGTC
>JAKLEJ010000376.1 GCA_022711695.1 Verrucomicrobiota bacterium
CCGAAGAACCAGCCCCCGGGGACCTACAAAGGCCGAATCGACCTGCTCGTGGCGGAAACCGCCGCCTGTTCGTTCGAGCTGACGGTGCGCGTCCATCCGTTCACGCTCCCGGACGCTTCGCCCCTGCCGCTCGCCATCACCTTCGCTCCCCATGACTTCCCGCAGCCGGAAACCCAGGCCCTCCAGGCCCAGTGGAAGAGCGCCGCGGACTACCCCATCAACGCCTGGAAGAAACACAAGCTGCGCTGGGCCGACTTCCTGGCCGATTACTACATTTCCTACGACAGCCTTTACCACCAGGGCCAGCCGGATTTCGAGGTCCTCGAACATTTGCACAAGACCGACCGCCTGGGGCGTTTCAACCTCGGCTACTACGGCCACCCGGGCGCTTCGCCGGCCGAACTCGAGGCCTGGAAGACCCAGCATCTGCCCCGGCTCCTTGCCGCCTACTCCAAGGCGAAGGAGCTGGACCTCCTCCACCATGCCTACATCTATGGATGCGACGAGGCTGTGGCCGAGCTGTTCCCGCGCGTGCAGCAAGCCGCCGCCCTGCTCAAGGCGGAATTTCCCGGCGTTCCCATCATGACCACCACCTACGACCAGAGCTACGGCATGGAGTCGGTGATCAAGGCCATGGACGCCTTCTGCCCGCTCACGCCGAGCTTCGACATGGCCAAGGCCGCCCGGGCTCGCGCCGCGGGCCGGCAGGTCTGGTGGTACATCTGCTGCGGGCCGCATCACCCGCACTTGAACATGTTCATCGAGTACCCGGCCATCGAAGCCCGGCTGCTCATGGGCGCGATGACCGCCAAGTATCGCCCCGAGGGATTTCTCTACTACCAGATCAGCATCTGGAACTCCCGCCGGCCCATCGCCTCGGGGCCGTTCACGGACTGGGATCCCCGCAGTTGGACCGCCTACCACGGCGATGGCTCCTGGACTTGCGTGGGGCCCGACGGAACGCCGCTGCCCACCATCCGGCTCGAGAATTTCCGGGATGGGCTCGAGGACTACGCTTACGTGCGTCTTCTCGATGAAGCCGTCCGCAAAGCGGAATCGGCTGGAGGGCTGGACGCGCGGCGAACCGCCTGGCTCAAGCAGGCCAAGGCCGCCCTTGAAACGCCTGCCGAACTTCTGAAATCGAAAACCGAGTATTCGCGCGACCCCGCGGTGCTCTATCGCTATCGCGACGCCCTCGCCGAGGCCATCGTCAGCGCCGAACGCTGAACCGGAACACGCGCAGACGTCGCCCTGTCTCGTCCACCTGACTCGTCCCTGGACGCTCGGAGGATTGCCAGCGCGTGTGACGCGGATTTTCTGGAGGTCTGCGCTCCGTCGCGGCCGGTTGCCCCCCGCACAGCCCGCTTCCTGACGGTAGGGCGACGCTTGGATAGTGACGATTATGTTTCCCCAGTGATGCCGATGAAAAACTACCAGTGAGCCGGTAGGATTGAGCGGCGGTTTGGCCGGCCAACCAGGAGGTTGGGCGGGGTGCAGACGGCCGCGAGATGATCACGCAAAAACAATACAACCGGTTCATGCGTGCGACGATCGCATCAAAGTTGGTCCAGCGCCCATCCCGGATCGGGTTCGGCATCCAGGGGCGTGGGAGGCGCGCCGCCCAGCAGCTTCCGTTCGGCCAGGATGGCCACCATCGCCGCGTTGTCTGTGCACAGGGTTGGGTCCGCCAGCCGAAGGTGGAGCCCGGCTTGACGGCAGGCCGTTGCCAAAGCTTCCCGCAACCGGCTGTTGCAGCTCACCCCGCCCGAGGCGGTGACACAGGGAGCGCGCAAGCGCCGGGCCGCCCGAACGGTTTTGGACACGAGGACATCGACGATCGCCGCCTGCACGCTGGCGCACAGGTCCCGCAACGCCGCCGGATCCTCGGCCAATTCCGGCTGCTTCTGGAGGAAATACCGCACCGAGGTCTTGAGCCCGCTGAAACTGAAATCGTCATTGGAGTCGGCGATCATGGGCCTGGGAAAATCGAACGCGCGCGGATTGCCTTCGCGGGCCAGCCGGTCGATATGGGGTCCGGCGGGGTAGGGGAGCCCGAGCAGTTTGCCGGTCTTGTCAAAGCACTCCCCGGCGGCGTCGTCCAGGGTGGAGCCGAGCAGTCGATGGCGCAGCGGTTCGGGCACGTGCAGCAGGAGGGTGTGCCCGCCGCTGACGATCAGCGAAACGTTGGGCTGGAAGGACTCGAAGTCCGCGCGCAGCGGGTCCCGAGCCACCCACGCCGAGTAGAGATGCGCCTCGTGGTGATGGATCGCCACGAACGGCCGGTCCAGGGCGAACGCGGCAGCCTGCGCCGCCTTCAGACCGATCATGAGGGCGTTGGGCAGGCCCGGGCCCCGGGTTGCCGCCACCGCATCCAACTCCCCGGCGCGCACCCCCGCCTGGCGCAGCGCCGCCCCGGCTACCGGCTGCAGGTTGCGAAGATGCTCGCGTGTGGCCAGTTCCGGGACCACCCCCCCATATTCGGCGTGAAGCGCAATCTGCGAAGAAACCACGCTGGCCAGCACCCTGCCTTCGCGGACCACGGCGGCGCTGGTCTCGTCACACGACGTTTCAAATGCCAGCAGAAGCATGCGGCGCCCGGGCGCCCGGGCGCAAAGTCCCGGGCGCGGTCTGGGGTGGGTTTACTTGGCGGCCATCTTTTCCGCCCCGCGCCCGGGCTTTTCCGAAGGGGCGCGCTGGGTGTAGAGAGCGATCCCCTTGAGCAGGTCGTAAGCCCGTTCGAGCTGGGGGTCCTCGGTCGCCAGGATGCGCTCGCGCTCGTAGTCGGGCAGCGACTCCAGCGCCGCCGGGTTGCGCTTGATCAGCAAATCCGCCTCCTCCTGGTCCGTCATCGGCACGAGAATGTCCGGGGTGATGCCTCGCTCATGGATGACTTTGTGGCTGGGCGTGTAATACTTGGCCGTGGTCAGGCGCAGGGCCGACCCGCCCGGAAGCGGCAGAATGCTCTGCACCGACCCCTTGCCGAAAGTCTGTTCTCCGACGATGATCGCGCGGCAGCGGTTCTGGGCGGTCAGATCCTGAAGCGCCCCGGAGACGATTTCAGCGGCGCTGGCGCTGCCCCCGTTGACCAGCACGACGATGGGAATCTGCGACATCTTCTCGCCGCCCCGGGCGCGATACTCGGACTTCATGGTGGCGCCGCGCCCCTCGGTGGTCACGATCAACGTCTCTCGCGGCACGAACTTCTCGACCACCTGCACCGCCGTGTCCAGCAGCCCGCCCGGGTTGCCCCGCAGGTCCAAAATCAGCGCCTTGGCCCCCTGCTGCTTGAGCTTCTTGAGAGCCTCCTCGAAATCCTGCGAGGTCTGCTCCCCGAACTGGCCGATCTGGATGTATCCGATGTGGTTCGCGTTCACGGCGAACTCGCGCCGTCCCTCCAGGTCCTTGACCGTGGGCACATTGATGATCTCGCGGGTGAGGGTGTAGTCCTTGACTTCGCCATTGGAAGGCCGAAGCACCGTGACAGTCACCTTGGTGCCCGGTTCCCCGCGGAGGCGGAAGACCGCGTCCTGTGCCGACATCTTCTCGGCGCTCCGGCCGTCGATCTTGACGATGCGATCGCCCGAGCGGATGCCGGCCCGGGCGCCCGGGGTGCCATCCATGGGGGCGATCACCGTCACCCAGTTCTCCTTGACCGAGATGACGATGCCGACCCCTCCGAACTGGCCTTCAGTGTCCTTCTTGAGCTCCTGAAACTTGTTGGTGTCCATGAACTCGCTGTGAGGGTCCAGAGTCCCAAGCATGCCTTTGAGCGCCGAGTTGACCAACTCCTGGTAAGTGGCCTTGTCGCCATCGACGTATTCCTGCCGCACCCGCTCCAACACCACCGAGAAGAGCTTCAGGTGCTGGTAGGGATCTTCCTGCTCGGCCGCCGAGGCGGATTGCAGGTACATCTGCGCCCCAAAAATCAGGTTTACCCCCAGGCCGGCCAGCAACAGCCCGTAAGCGAATGTCTTCTTCATACCCATATAAAACAGGATGGCAAAGTAGTGGGGGACAGACGGCTTGGCAAGGGGCGAATCGGACGCCGGAACCGCCTCAAAACCTCGGAGGCGCGCCTGCGGCGGTGTCCCCGGTCCGGAAGCGTGGCA
>JAKLEJ010000377.1 GCA_022711695.1 Verrucomicrobiota bacterium
CTGCGACCGTTGAAGAACGCAAGTGGGCCGAGGTTCTTCGCGCTCCGCCGACTGAAAGTCGGCGATACGGCAGGTTGGAAAACCTGCGCTACGATCTGCCGCCAGCGCGAGCTTGATGCAGCCCTGCTGCGCCCTGCCTGCGGCTCTTTCCGGGAGAGCCCGGGCCGGCGGGGCTTCAGCGGGCAGCTTGCCGGTCGATCCCCAGTTTGCCCAGGGCCTGCAAAACCTCCTCAGGCGGGATGCGCGCGAGCCAGGTTCGGGCGGCGGCGGTGTTGGCCGGGGTGGGGGCCAGGGGCTTGAAGTCGGGGTCGTTTTGCCGGTGCAGCGCCAGGCTCGAAGGGCCGCTCGGCTGCCACAGTGGCAGGCTGCCCACCCCATAGAGAGCCGCCACCGGCACTCCCAAGGCGTCCGCAAGATGCATCGGGCCTGTGTCCACGCTGACCACCGCGCGGAACCGGGCCAGCGTCTCGATCCAGTCCTCAACCGAGCCCACCTCCTGGACTGGTGCGGCGTCGCCCGTTTGCGCCAGCGCGGCGGCGGTCTGCCCGGGACCGCAAAGCGTGCGGGGCGTGTGGCCGCACGCCCTCAGGGCTTTGGCGAGAGTCTGCCAGTGCGCCGCCGGCCACAGCTTGCCTTCCCAGGGCGCCACGGGGATCAGGGCAATCTCCGAGGCCGCGCCGGCGCGGTCGCTCGCGGGCCGGGTCGGGGCGAGCGCGGGCGGGGCGAGCCGGCCGGCTTCCACCCCCAGGCGGGCCAGAAACCGCGAGTTCAATTCCCAACGCCGCAGCGAAAAATCGAACGGCGCCAGCTCGCCCGCTGCGCGCGGCATGGCCAGGTCGCTGTCCAGGTAGTGATCGAGCGTCAGAACCCGCGCGCAGCCGCAAAGATGCAGCAGCCAGACGGAACGGATGTCCCCCCGTGTATCGACGCCCGCGGCCCCGTGCCCCGCCGCGCGCAGTTCGCGCAGGAAATTGCGGAACTCCTGCGACCCGTAATCCGCGGCGCGGTACTTGCGCGCGTAGTCATGCAGGCCCCAGGGGATGCGCGAGGGAATCCAGCGAACTTCCGGGGGGAGGAGACAGCGGAAGGCCTCGCGGCCGCAGAATGTGACCTCGAAGCCGGCGGCCAGCAAGGCGCGGGTCATCGGCTGATGGCTGAGCACGTCTCCCAAACCGAACGGTTCCAGCACCAGCACACGCCGCGGATGCGCCCGGCGCCGCCGCAGCAAAGCGCCGGCCCGGGGCAGGGCGGCGAGCCAGCCCAGGAGGCCGGCCCCCGCGCGCTTGCGGCGGCTGATCTGGAGACGTTGAAGCCTGGCGGCCATTCCATGTCATGGGGCCGTCCGCAGGCGGGCGTGTCGGCGCTCGCAGGGACGGGCGGCACTCGTGACGCGGGCGAGGATGCAAGCCGTTCGCCGGGTTGTCGAGCACACTCGGCGGCGCGCAATGCGCGCTCACTCGGCGGCCAGCGAGAAACAGACTAGCTCCCGATCGTTCCGGGCATAGACGCGCTTGTTGGCGAAGGCTGGATGGGACCAGACGACCAGCCGGCCCGGATCGCGGTTGGTGGGCTCGACGAGTTTGGCGCGGCTGATCTCCTCGTAGCCCGCGGGGCTGAGGCGGGCCAGGATCAGCTCGCCCTTCTCGTTGGCCAGGAAGAAGCGGCTGCCGTGCTTCACCAGAAAGGCGTTGCCCCAGCGCGTTTCCTTGCCATCGGCGGTCGTGGCCTGCAGGGTGGACCACACCCGTTCGCCCGTGTCCGCCTTCAGGCATCGGAGCTGGCCGTAGCTGCAAACGCCGTAGATGTGGTTGTCCTCCAGGAAAGGTGTCGGGATGATGCTGTGCAGCCCGTCGGTCTTGACCTCGCTGCTGGACTTGCCCTTCCAGAGAACCGACGCCGCGGGCGGTTCGCCCTGGACCCGCATCATCAGCGGGCCGTTGTAGAAGGCGGTGACGAAGAGCCGGTCGCCAAGCTGGCGGGGCATGGCCACGCTCAGCCCCACCCGCGACTCGAACGGCTGGGACCAGAAGAGCCGGCCCGTCTCGGGATCCAGCGAGTTGAGCGACTCGGGATGCCAGACGATGAGCTGCTGCGGCCCGCCCCCTTGAAAGATCATTGGCGCGCTGTAGCCCGGTTCCTTCGCGTCCAGCGCGCGCCAGAGCACCTCGCCGGAGTCCTTGTCCAGCGCCACCGCCAGGCTCCCTTTGCCGCCGGCCATGCAGAAGAGCCTGCGGCCGTCGATCAGCGGATGACCGGCAAAACCCCACATGGGTGTGCCGGCCCCGAAGTCCGTCTTGAAGTGGCGCGACCAAACCAGCTTGCCGGAGGCCGCGTCCAGACAGCGCAAGTGGCCCTCCGCGCCGAGCGTGTACACCTTGCCGTCGGCCACGGTGGGGGTGGCGCGCGGCCAGGCTGGATAACTCACCGTGTAGCGGCAGTCGTATTCGTGCTGCCACAGGACCGCGCCGGTGCGTTCATCGAGGCAGAGCACGCGTTCCTTGCTGGGGGCGTCTCCGCGCTGGAAGGCGCTTCCGGGGTCCGCCGCCGCCGCGGCGCGCACCCGGTCCATCACATAGACGCGGCCTCCAGCCACGGCCGGCCCCGTGTAACCGCTGGAAACGGGCGTTCGCCAGACGGCCTGGAGCCCGGAGGCCGGAAACCGTTCGACAATCCCGGTTTCGCGCCAGACCGCGTCGCGTTTGGGGCCAAGCCACTGCGGCCAGTCGTCGGCTTGGAGGGGAGCCGCCGCCGCGGCCAGCGCCGCGGCCGGAATAAACGCCAGGCGGAGAATTCTCGAGTGCGAAGCGTGGTTGCGCATGCGGCCCAGCGTAACCCGAGTCCGCCCCGCGCGCCAGCCTGTCTTGAGAGCCTTACTTGCCAAGGCGCAGCACCAGCGTCGGATCCAGCGGGTAGCGCCCGAACCGTTCCCCATACAGCGCCAGGCCCCCCGGCAGCGAGTCGTCCACCTCGAAGCGGATGACGATTTCGCGGGCTGCGGCCGCCTGCTTGAAGGTCTCCGCCGGGATGGGCGCCTGGATGAGGTAGCCGTAGGACCCGGCTTCGCGCAACTTCCGGTCGCGTATTTGCGCGTGACAGGAGAGGATGCCGCGGTGGTCCGCCGGGTCGTCGGGCAGCTCGAACTGCCCGGCCGACTCGCCCGCCACCCGCACGCGGACCGCGCTGGGGTGCTTGACCGTGTCGGTCATTGGATACGAGTTCGGATTGAGGCTGGGATCGAGAGTGCCTTTGCCGAGCATGAAGTCCCCTTCTTGTTTGGCCGCCGCCGGGGCATCCTTGCCGAAGAGCTGTTTGGCCGAGGCCTCGAAGAGCAGGGTGGCGCTTTCGATTCGGCTGGCCTCCAGCCCCTCCGGCCAGGGCAACCGGTACTCGAAGTAGCCGTGCCCGGCCCCGTTCACCTTCAAGCCATCCAGCACGTTCCATTGTTTGCGCGACCACTGGGCCGCCTTGAACGTGTCCGGGGCGAATCTCAGCAGTCGCAGATTTCCCACCGCCTCGTCCCGCGGCGCCGGCCCGTCGCTCACGAGGAACGTGGTGAAGTTCCGGTGCAGGATGGCGCCGGTATCGTCCTCGAGCAGCAGGTTCAAAACCGCCAGGGCCGGCTTGTCCGGCATCGTCAATTCCACCGGGTCGATCTCGCGCGACATCCACGGCTGGAAGGCGATCGCCTGGGCGCTCTCGGAAAAGAGCTTCCAGGCCCCCAGTCGATTGACGCCCGTGAGCACGGCGCGCAGCCGGAGCGCGCGGCTGGGCGCGCGGTCGGTCATGAACGAGGCCCACAACGGGACCTGGACCTTCTCGCCGGGCTTCACCGTGCGACAGAGCTCGCCTCCGGGGGCGATGTAGAGGGGGGCGTGCAGGTCCCGCAGGCTCATGCCGGCCACGATCTCCTCCAGGCCGGTGATCTTGTCGCTGCGATCGAACCGGTAGTAGCCGTTCCACTCGTTGATCACGTCGTGGTGCTCGGTGTAGAGCCACCCGCACACCTTCGGGTGGCGGCGAAACTCGTTCATCATGATGTGATAGTCCCAGCTCCAGTCGCAGTCGCCGGTGCTGCCGTCGTAGCCCCACACATTGCCGCACTCGCTG
>JAKLEJ010000378.1 GCA_022711695.1 Verrucomicrobiota bacterium
CGCCGACGCCGCTTTCAAGCCATCCACGCCCAGGGTGCGATAGTCCTTTGGCTCTCCCTTCAGGGGCACGGCTCGCACGAACTCGATGGTCCGCACTTCGCGGACCTCGGCGCCCGGGTTTCGCAGCTCGCGCCGATACACCACAAAGGCGGCGCCGGCCTGGGATTCCACCAGGTCCACGTCGCCATCGGGGCGGACGATGCGCTCGGTGGCGCCGGGCAGCCCCTGCGCCAGCAGGGCCGCCAGACACGTCACCAGAAGCCGTCGCTTCCGCTGCTGGCCTGTTTTGGCGCGAGTGGGCCGCGCCGCGGCTGACGGCAAAGCCGCAACAATTGTCATTCCGTTTTCCTGGTTGATCGCGTTCATGGCTGGCGTCTTCGTTACTGGGCCTTCGCCGGCAGTCTCCGGCTGGTCAGAAGACCGATGCAGCGCCCCTTGTTTCCGCAGGCGCAGTAATGCAGATAGAAGGTGTCGTTGGCCGGATTGCGGACCAGCGAGATTTTGTGGGCGTACTGCTTGTCCAGGCCGCCGGGATGTCCGCCGGCCTTGTAGAGCGGCTCGGGATGCGAGGTCCATCGCTGGAGATCCCTCGAGAACGCCGCCATGATGTGCGCCCCGCCGCGGCCCACCCCGAAGTAGAACATCACCCAATGATCGCCGTCCCGAAACACCTTCCCGTCCGAGCAGAACTGGGCGTCGTAGCCCCCCGGGCGAACGCGCACGATCGGATTGGACGGGTAGCGCTTCCAGTCCAGCAGGTTGGTCGAGACGGCGCCGCCCATCTGCTCGGTTCCGCCGTTGGCGGCGTTATAGAAGTTGTAGTAGCGCCCGCCCTCCTCGACCAGCCAGGGCTGGTAGATGCAGTCCTTCTCCCACGCGCCGCAGTCGGGGTCCTGCACAGCGAGGATGGGCTTGTCTTTGGCCCGGCGCCACGACAAGCCGTCGTCGCTGACCGCCACCCCTTCGTAACCCGGCCGCAGTTCGTAGCCGCCTTGCCGCGGGTAGCAGCCGTAAAGAGTCCAGAATTTGCCGTCGCGCTGCTTCAGCAGCCGCGGGGCCCGAATGTCGTAGGAGTCGTAGAGGAAGGCCCCGATCACGCAGCCGCCATGATCGAATTCGTTGGTCGGACCGAAACCCATGGCCAGCCGCGGCTGGGTCCAATCCACCAGGTTTGTGCTTTCTGCGACGAAGGAGTTGTAGCCCTGCCCGTTGAAGCCGATGAAGCTCATGAACCACTTCCCCGGCTGGCCGGGAACCTGGAAGACCGCCGGCACATCGAAGCTGTGGAACTTTTCGTGGCCGGGGATTTTGAGATCCGATGGGATGACCGGATCGGGATGGTAATGCCATCCGCGGTAGGGGGCCGACCACGCATCCAGCGTGGCGGCGTCGATCGGGGCTGAGTTCTCCGCGGGCGGGGCGGATGCGGCGGCGGTCTTCAAGGTCCGGGCTTCGTAATCGGCCCGGCCCTCCTGCATCCACTTCCAGAGCGAATTGCGCCAGAGCGCGACTCTCTGCCGAGCCTGCTCCGTGTCCGCCCGCGATTCCGCCTCGGCCATGAGCGCGGCCAGTTGGCTCATCCGCTCTGGCGTCCCCAGGTTCGCCCACGCGATGGTCTTGTTCTGCTTGTGAGCCTTGGGCGGGTAGAACGCCTGGTTGCAGGCAATGGCCTCGATGGCGCGGTAGAACCGGTTCATGGGCTGCGCCGCGCCTTCGAAATACAGCGCGAAGAACTCGTCCAGCAGCGCGTCGGTGTCCAGTCCGGGATCGTCCCACACCTTGACCAGGACGTACTGTTCCACCTGGTCCTGCTCGCCGCACTCGAAGATGCCCCGCACGCCGTCGTGGATGAACATGCGCGCCGCCCGCGCCGTTTCATGGACCATCACGTTGGGAAAGCACTTCCACTTGTCGATCAAGGCCGGCTCCATGGGATGGTGATAGTAATTCCAGAGGAACACCGGGGCTTTGGCCTTCGCCATCCAGTCCCGGTAAAACTTCATGTCGTTTTCGCGGACGGCGTCGTCGATGGCATAGGCGCAGGTGTGCAGGCAGGGGGCGATGGCCACGTTGGGCTCGAGCTCGAAGCCCCGGGGCGGGAACGCGTAGTTCCAATAGGCCAGGGTGGTGAGGAATTTGTCCGGGTGGGTCCGGCGCAGCTCGCGCGCCACCGCGTTCACGAACGAAAACCAGTAATCGCTGATCTCGCCGCTGCTGAAGAAGCCGGTCTTGCGGTCCTTGCCCTGGTCGAGCAGCGCCCGGCAGCGCTCGCAGGCGCAGTACTTCGCGACGTCTTCGGGGACGATGGCGTAGTAATCCCCCAGGGCTTTGAACCCCTCGGGCAGCTCGGTCTTGCCATCGAAGTAGTCCCGGGCCATCCCGGCCAGCGTCTGCACCAGCTTCGGGTGCGTGTAGCAGAGGTTCAGGCCCCTGGCGGCGCCCTGCGCCTGGTACTCGGGGTCCTTCAGCACCGTCTCGATGGTCCGCCGATGAATGGTATGGTTGCCCGCCCATTTCTCGCCGCCGAGCCGCAGCCGGCGCCAGTGCAGGAACACTTCCGGCTGCGTGAACGCGCCCCATTGGCGGCGCAGGAACGGCCAACTGGCCGAGCTCAGCGCGTTCCGGTGCTTGAGGGCGGGCGCGCGCCGGAGGTCTGGCCCCTCCGCCCAAAGATGGCTCCGCTTCGGAATGACGCTCGTCAAATCCGTGGGACCATACCAGCGGACGCCGCAGAAGCGCTCGAGGAAGTCATAGGCCGCGTAGCACGTTCCCTGGTCGTCAAAGACTCCCGGCAGCTCCAGCTCGAGCGGGCCACGCCCGGCAAGCCCCACCGTCTTCCAATAATCGATCTTGTGCCGCAAATCGGACAACCGCTGGTCCTGGAGGGTGCGGCCGGTCTCGCGGCGGTTGGCCTCGGTGTCCGCCCAATCGCGGCCGATCAGCACCAGCGCGTTCGAGCGGAACCCAATGAGATATTCCTGGGGCGCAAAATCCGTCCCTCGCAGCCCGAGGGCCCGGGTGGCGGCGCTTTCGCCCACGAGCAGGCGCGCTCCCGGCGCCGGCTCGGTGTCGCGTTTCAGCGGCAGTTCCACGCCGGCAATCTTGAGGATGTGACTCTGAAGCTCCAACGCCGCCAGCCGCGCGGCGGGCGAGGGGCGCTCTGCAACCACAATCGCGCACGCCGGCTTGCCGTCGCGCACCAACTCGAACCGGCTGCCGGCCGGCTTCGACGCGGGTTCGGCGCCGTGGGTGGAAAAACAAACCGCCAGCATGGCGATAAAGGGCGCCGTCAATCGGTTCCAGGGGATGGTGTTCATGGTGAAAAATGGAGGTCTGCCGCGGTTCAGGGCGCCGGAGCCGGCGTTCCTTCGAGGCCCAGGTCCAGATATTGCCCGCCAACGGTTTGCCGGCAATAAACGGCGAAAACATTCTTGCCCGGTTTGATCGCCGCCTGCGCCTCCGAAGGCAGGTCGAATACCTCGTAGGCCGCGTTGTAGCCGGTGGCCTTCAGGGCCAGCATTCCATTGATATAAACCCCGGCATCCTCGTCGTGATGCAACAGCAGGGCCAGATCGACGAACCGCCCCGGCGGCATTTCAAATTCCCGGCGCAGCCAGAGTTCGGGGGCGGTCCAGAGGGTGTTCGGTTTGCGGGCGATGGCTGGTTCCTCGCGGCCGAATGGAGCGGCGCCCTGCTTCCAGGCGGCGTCGTTGAAATCCGGTTTGAGCCAGTCGTCGGCCGGTTTCTCGAGGGTGTAACGCCAGGGCTGCGGCGCGGTTTCCGAAGTAGCCAGGAGCGTCTGCCGCCGCGGGAGCGCGCTGGCGGGGAGCCGACCGGTCGTCACCTTGATGAACCGGACTTCCCGGGCATTGTAGGGCGCGCCGGCGGCGCGCAGGATGTCGTGCTGCCACACCCGGGGCTCGGGGGCGTTCGGAGGCGAACCCCAGGGGTAATAGGTCTGGGTGCGGCCCGTCACCAGCCCCCAATTCCAGCAGCCGATGCGGCGCTCGCGAAAGAGGGGCAGCAGCCGCTCGAAGGTGTTGCCCCCCCGCCGCACCAGCCATTCGGTGCAAAGCACCGGCCGCTGGTAAGCCGCGCA
>JAKLEJ010000379.1 GCA_022711695.1 Verrucomicrobiota bacterium
CTGTCAAGCGGTCCATCCGGGATCTGGCTCTTCGAGAACAATTCGGCTGCACCCTGGTGGGTGTGGAGCGCCAGGGAATCTGCCTTCGCAATCCCGCCGCCGATACCGAGCTGTTTCCAAACGACCGCATCCTGCTGCTCGGGCAAGAGCAGGATATCCGGCGCGCCGAGGCATGGCTGAACGTGACCGACCCTTCGCCAATCCCCCCGGAAGGCCGGCCGGACTTCAGGGACATGGTCCTTCGCCCCCTGGCGGTGCCGCCTGCCTCCCGACACTTGGGCAAGCCGCTCGGCGATCTGGAGCTGGCCACGCGCTGGGGCGTCCAGGTGGTGAGCATCGGCCGCAATCATGGCACGCTCGTGGGTCCGGGACGCTCCGAAACCCTTCAGGCTGGGGATATGCTTCTGGTCCTCGGCTCCCTGGACCGCATCGAGGAACTGGCCTTTTGGCTGTCCACCTGACGGCGCGGTCACACGCTTTCGCCATCCGCACATCCAATGAACATCCAACATTCGATCCTGCCATGACAGCTAACCGCACCATCTACATCACTGCCGCCGACATGAGCCGCCTGCGGGCGCTGGTTCGAGGCATGAACCACTCGCGGGATGACCTGAAGAGCCTGAGCACGGAGCTCGATCACGCCCAGGTGGTTCTCTCGGATGAAATCCCGCGCAACGTGATCACCATGCATTCCAAGGCCCGACTGCGCGAAATGCTGACGGGCGACGTGATGACCTACACCCTGGTCTTCCCCGGCGAAGCGGACTACGAGGCCCGTCGGATCTCCGTTTTGGCTCCGATCGGCACCGCCATGCTCGGCCAGCGTGAGGGCGATGAATTTGAGTGGGAGGTTCCTGCCGGGAGAGTGCGGCTGCGGGTGGAAAAGGTGATCTACCAACCTGAGGCCGCCGGGGCCCGTCGCGCTTGAGCTGTGACCGGTCCCTGCCGCTCGAAAAACGCGCCGCCCCGCATGGCCGCAGATCGCAAAGCGCTCCAGGCCCCCCTGCGGCTTAAGGACGACGACGATCCCCGCCCGCCCCGTCCGACAGCCCGCGGCGGGACGCGGAAACGAATCTCGTCGCTGGCGCCGTTGATCCTGGGCGGCGTTGCCGCCATGGTGGCAATCGGGCTCGCCATCGCCGCCGGACTGCTTGTGAGCCAGGAAGCCTTCATCCCTGCGGTCGCCCTGCTAATGCTGGCCGGCGTCCATGCCCTGCTTGCCGTAACCGCCGCCAGCCTGTGGAAGCAGGTGACGTTCGACGGCCGGCGCTACCTGATTGCGGGGTTGCTGGCCCACGAAGCGATTGAACCCGGCGACGTCTGTCTGGTCGTCGAGGCCCGGGGTCTTTTCTGCAATACCGTTCGCCTCCACTTCAATCGGCGCACACGTTTCGGGCATGAGGTTGCCTTCGTTGCGCCCGCTTCCCAGGGCGGCTCTGCCGCCGTGGCGGCCTCCTTGCGAGCCGTGCGCGCGTCAGAAGAGAACTCGCGGAGATCCGACCCTCGAAACCGATTGGCGATTCCTCACAAGCCGGCAACCATCGACAGCTAGTCAACGGCAGGGGCGAGCCGCGGAAAAGCTTAAGAAGACCCCCGGAACAGTGCTTGTTTGGACGGCGCGCGCGCGATAAGCTGGACGGACGTGAGTTCGATGGAAGGGCAACTCTCCGTCACCCGCGGAGCGTCGGACAGCATTTTCCCATCGGTTTCGAATGAACAAACAGACAGAAAGCATTGATGAGTTGCGCATCGACCGCAGCGAGCTCGAACAAGGCCGGGCGGCCGGACGCGGCCTGGCGCTGCTGGCGGCGCTGGCCGTGGTCCTGGCGGGCGCCGGGTATTGGTTCGCCATCGGCCGCGTGCCCCGCGTGCGGACCGCGGTGGCGCGCGACGCCGCGCCGGCCGGGAGCAGCCGCACCGTGCTGAACGCCTCCGGCTACGTGCTGGCTCGCCGCCAGGCGACCGTGTCCTCGAAGGTGACCGGCAAAGTGGTGGAAGTCCTCATCGAAGAGGGCATGAAGGTGGAGGAGAACCAGATTCTGGCCAGGCTGGACGATTCCAATGTGCAGGCCAGCCTGAAGCTGGCGGAAGCGCAGCTCGCCGCGGCCCGGGCGGCCCTGGGCGAAACCCGCGCCCGGCTTGAGCTGGCGGACAAGGAGCTGGGCCGCTTCACCCACCTGGCGAAGGAGAACATCTCGTCCGCCGCGGACCTGGACCATGCGCAAGCGGAGGCCAAGTCTCTGCAAGCCCGGCTCCAATTGCAGGAGCTTGAAGCGAGCGTGGCTGAAAGACAGGTGGCGCTCTGGCTTCAGCAGCTCGAAGACACGGTCATTCGCGCGCCTTTTGGCGGCATTGCCGTTTCGAAGAACGCCCAGCCGGGCGAGATGATTTCGCCGGTCTCCGCCGGCGGAGGGTTCACCCGCACCGGCATTGGCACGGTGGTGGACATGCGGTCGCTGGAGATCGAAGTGGATGTCAACGAGAGCTACCTGCACCGGGTGCGCTCCGGCCAACCGGTGGAAGCCACCCTGGACGCCTACCCCGATTGGCGGATCCCGAGCCGGGTGCTGGCCATCATTCCCACCGCTGACCGCCAGAAATCCACCGTCAAGGTCAGGGTGAAATTCGACCAACTGGACCCGCGCATTCTGCCGGACATGGGGGTGAAAGTCGCATTCCAAGGGGGGGCTGAAGACGAGGCGGCTGAGCGGGCGGTGCTTATTCCCGAGGTGGCGGCCAGGAAAGAGGGCGGACGCACCGTTGCGCTGACGGTGAAGGACGGCCGAGTAAGCGTGCGCCCAATCACCACCGGGCCGCTGAAGTCTGGAGCCATCACTGTCACCAGCGGTCTCAAGGCCGGAGAGAGCGTCATTATCGAAGGGCCGGCAACGTTGGCGGAAGGCAGCCGGGTGAGATCAAAGAGCGACCAGCCGTGAAGCAGGAGAAGCCCATGGGAGACACCCCGTCGGGGCAGCAAGACGGCATGACGGCGCCCCTCCAGCCCGATTCCGGCGCCGGCCGCCTCGAAGAAGAGGCGCTGGTGAAGGTGCGCGGGGTTTACAAAGTGTTCCACCGGGGCTCGGAAGCGATCCACGTCCTCGACAACCTGAGTCTGGAGATCGAAGGGGGCGAGTTTCTGGCCCTGATGGGCCCCTCCGGGTCCGGCAAGAGCACCCTGCTGAATTTGATCGGCGGTCTGGATCGCCCCAGCAGAGGCTCGGTAATTGTAGGCGGAGACCGGATAGACCGATTGGCCGACCGCCGGCTGGCCGCCTGGCGCGCGCGGCATGCGGGGCTGGTGTTCCAGTTTTACAACCTGCTGCCGGTGCTGACCGCCGAACGCAATGTCGAGCTGCCGTTGCTGCTGACGCCGCTCACCCGCGCGCAGCGAAAGCGGCATGTGGCCCTCGCCCTCAAGGTGGTGGGCCTTTCGCACCGGGCCCGGCATTACCCCCGGCAGATGTCGGGCGGCGAGCAGCAGCGCACCGGCATTGCCCGGGCCATCGTCACCGACCCCACCCTGCTGCTCTGCGACGAACCGACCGGCGACCTCGACCGGAAATCGGGGGACGAGATTCTTGACCTCCTCCAGGCGCTGAACCGGCAGCACGGCAAGACCATCGTCATGGTCACGCACGACCCGCACGCCGCCGCCCGGGCCAGCCGGGTGGTCTATCTGGACAAGGGGCGGCTCAGCGCCGAGAAACCTGAATGAAGTTCCTGCCGCTCATCTGGCGCAGCCTGCTGCGGCGGAAACTGCGCAGCGCGCTGACGCTGCTCTGCATCGTGGTGGCGTTCATCCTCTATGGCTATCTCTCGGCGATTGCCCGCGCTCTCGACCAGGGGGTGAGCGTGGCGGGAGCGGACCGCGTGATGGTCCGGCACCGGGTCTCCATCACTCAGCCGCTGCCGGAGAGCTACAAAGCCCGCATCGCGCGGCTTCCCGGGGTGCAAGCGGCGATCCACTCGTCGTGGTTTGGCGGCGTCTATCAGGATCCCAAGAACTTCTTTGCCCAAATGGCGGTCGAGCCCGCCGACTTCCTGGAGATGTACCCCGAATACCTGCTGCCTCCCGAACAGAAGCAGACCTG
>JAKLEJ010000038.1 GCA_022711695.1 Verrucomicrobiota bacterium
AGTTCCTGGGCGAGCAGGTGACGCCGGAGATCATCGAGCGGACGGGCATCGAGCGGGAATTGCAGCAGGCGCTGACCAACCTGCAGGCCGAGGCCGAAGCCCTGGCGGCTGCGGCGACCAACCGCGTGGCCGCGCCGGAGGACGCCTCCACGAACGGCGCAACCGGCCTGGGCGGAAGCCTCGGGGCCCGCGCCTCCGCCGTCCAGGCCGCCGCCGGAGCGCGGCCGGGCGAGCCCCTGCTCGGCGCGGCGCTGGACTTCAGCCGCTACGCCCGGATCGAGGCCCTGGGGGACGGCGAGGCCAAACAAAAGATGCGCAAGTTCGAGGACGATCTTCAGGTGGCCCAGAAGGAAGCCGGCCAGTCCAAAACCACGGTGGAAGGCACCCGTCGCCTGCACGGCAAGGGCTTCGTGACCAAGAGCGAGCTGGAGAAGGAGGAGCTTGCCTACGAGAACAGCCAGCTCAAGGTCAAGACCGCCCAGACGGCGCGGGACCTGTTCATGCGCTACGAGTTCTCCAAGACCGCCGAGGAGACCCTCTCGAAATACGCCGAGGCGGTGCGCGAGCTGATCCGGGCGCGCAAAGCCGCCATCTCCAAGCTGGCCCAGGCCGAGGCCAAGCTCAAGATGAGCCAGGGCCAGTACAACATCCAGGCGCGCCAGCGCGCCGAGCTCTACGAGCAACTGGACAAGTGTCTCATCAAGGCCACCAAGCCCGGCCTGGTGGTCTATGGCAGCGGCCGCGACGACATGTTTTACGGGGGCGAGGAGCGCATCCGCGAGGGGGCCACCGTGCGCGAGCGCCAGGCCCTCATCACCATCCCGGACCTCACCCGCATGACCGTCCGGGTCAAGATCCACGAGAGCTACATCAAGACGATCCAGCGCGGCCAGAAGGCGCGCATCACCGTGGACGCCTTCCCGGACAAAGTCCTCACGGGCGAGGTCGCCAAGGTGGGGGTGCTGCCCGATTCGCAGAACCGCTGGCTCAACCCCGATCTCAAAGTGTATCTGACCACCATCTCCATCTCGAGCACCAACGACTGGCTCCGGCCCGGCATGAGCGCCAAAGTGGAAATCCTGGTGGATCGGCTGGAGGACGCGGTCTATGTCCCGCTCCAAGCGGTCTGCCTGGACAATGGCTCTTATTATTGCTATCTGGCCAACGGCGCCAGACCCGAGCGCCGCCGGGTCGAGGTGGGTCCGTTCAACGACGAATTCATCGCGGTCAAGCAGGGGCTCAAGGAAGGCGAACAGGTCCTGCTGCGTCCGCCGGGCCGCGACGCCCCCGGCGAGAGGCAAAGCGAGGCCGCCAGCCCCGGAGGCCCCAAGCCCCCGCCGCCGCCGTCCCCGCCCGCCGGCGCCGCGCCGGGGTCGCCGGCTTGAGCGACGCGGCCCATGAGTGTTTCCGTGGTTCAACTGCAGGAGGTGCGCAAGGCCTACCAGATCGGGCCGGTGGTGGTGGAGGCGCTTCGCGGCGTGAGCTTCGACATTCGAAGCGGCGATTACGTCAGCATCATGGGGCCGTCCGGCTGCGGCAAGTCCACCCTGCTCAACGTGCTCGGGTGCCTGGACCGCCCGTCCAACGGCCGTTACCTGCTGGGCGGGCAGGACACCTCGGAGCTGGACGATGACCGGCTTTCCTTCCTCAGGGGCAGCCGGCTGGGCTTCATCTTTCAGTCCTACAACCTGATTCAGCAGTTGACCGTGCTGGAGAACATCGAGGTGCCGCTCTATTACCAGGGGCTGTCCGAGGCGGAGAGCCGGCGGCGGGCCGGCGGGTTGGCCGAGCGTGTCGGACTGGCCAATCGACTCGAACACAAACCCTTCGAGCTGTCGGGCGGCCAGCAACAGCGCGTGGCCATCGCCCGCGCCCTGGCCAACGATCCCCTCATCCTGCTGGCGGACGAGCCCACCGGCAATCTCGACTCCGGCTCCGGCGCCGAGATCCTGCGGCTTTTCGATGAGCTGCACGAGCAGGGCCGAACCCTCGTCATGGTGACGCACGATCCGGGCATCGCGCGACGCGCCACTCGGACCATTCTGCTGCGCGACGGCTTGCTGGAAAGCGACGTGGCGAACGAACGCGAGGGAGCTTCCCGCAACGCCTGAGATGTCCTCGCCGCCCCCCAGCCTCCTCCTGCCCGCAGACGCTCCGCCCTGGCCCATGTTCACGCCGGCGCATCTGCGCCGCACCCTCCGCCTGGCCGTCAAGAGCCTCTGGCTGCACCGGCTGCGCTCCTTTCTGACCATGCTGGGGATCGTCTTCGGGGTCTGTTCGGTGATCGCCATGCTGGCCATCGGCGAAGGGGCCAGCTTCGAAACGCAGGAGCAAATCAAGAATCTCGGCAGCCAGAACATCATTGTGCGCAGCGTCAAACCGCCCGAGGAACAAAAGGTCTCGGACAAGAGCAGCCAGGGCTTCGTCCTTCAATACGGCCTGACCTACCCGGATCTCCGGCGTCTCCAGTCCTCCATTCCCGGCGTGACCGTGGTGGTCCCGGGTCGGATTCTGCGCGAGTATGTGTGGAACATCAGCCGGCGGGTGGATTGCGAGATCATGGGCACGGTGCCGTGGTACCCGCAGATGCGCAATCATCCGGTGGCGCGGGGGCGGTTCTTCACCGAGAAGGACATGGAAGCGGCCGCCAATGTGTGTGTGCTGGGGGCGGCCATGGCCGAGATCCTCTTTCCCCTCGGAAGCCCGCTGGGCCGGGATGTGCGGGTGGGCGGCAGCTATTACCGGGTGGTGGGGGTGATGGAGCCTCCAGCCGGCGTCGCCCCGGCCGCCGAGGCCTCGAGCTCCAGCAAGCCGGCGGCGCATCGCATGTACATCCCCCTGGAGACGGCGCGCCGCCGCTTCGGCGAAATCCTGGCCCGCGAGCGCAGCGGCAGCATCGAAGCCGAGCGGGTCCAACTCCACGAAGTCACCGTCAAGGTGGCGTCCCGCGAGGCGGTCATGGCCGTGGCCGACGCCGTCAAAGAAGCCCTGGAACGGCATCACAAGAAGAAGGATTACGAGATCGTCGTCCCCCTGGAGCTGCTCCGCCGGGCCGAACGCACCCGCCAGATTTTCAACGTCGTCCTGGGATCGATCGCGGCCATCTCCCTGCTGGTGGGCGGCATCGGCATCATGAACATCATGCTGGCCACCGTCACCGAGCGCACCCGCGAGATCGGCATCCGCCGCGCCATGGGCGCCCGCCGACGCGACATCGTCCTGCAGTTCGTGGTCGAGTCCACTCTGCTGGCGGGCCTGGGCGGGCTCCTGGGGGTCCTCCTCGGGATCGGCATTCCCTGGCTCGTCACCTGGTTTGCCAACCTCAAGACCATTGTCACGGTCTGGTCGCCGCTGCTGGCCTTCACCATCTCCGCCCTGGTGGGCGTGGTCTTCGGTCTCTACCCTGCCCGCCGCGCCGCCCAAATGGACCCGGTCGAAGCCCTCCGCCACGAATAGAGCCCCGCCCGCGGGCCCGGGCCGCTACTTGGAGACCTCGAGCCTTGCCCCGGTTTTGCCGGGCGCCTTCGCAAACAGGACCCGCCAGGTCTTGCCCGCGATGCTCACCGAGACACCCAGGTCGGTGTCCGTCTCCAGACGCGTCGCCCGCCAATTCGGCGACTGGCCGGCGCGCCAGGGCACGATCACCGTCAGCATGGCCAGTTCCTTTCGAGGGGTCGCCGTGCCGGCCTCCACGTGCCACTGCACGGGGAACTCCTTGCTGGGCTTGGGCTCGTAACCGTCCCATTGCCGAAACCCCAGCGGCACGGGCGCAAGGTACTGCGCGGCCACGCCGGCGTGGGTGGACTCGAGGGTCAGGCGCGCGGCTTCGCGATCGACCGCGAACTTTTTGAAGGTGTGCAGCAGAAACTGGTAAGTGGCCGGCTCGGGGGCCGCCAGGTCGTCGTAAATCGCCAGGAAGGGATGCTCTCCCTTGACGAAGGCGACGTGCCGGAGGGCGCGAGTGAGCCGGCCGCCGTAGGCGGCGACGGCATCGCCGACCACGTAATCGAAGCCGGTCGAAAGCTCTTCGGCCACGATGCGGCCCTGGGCTGTCGCCGAGTGCTTGATCTGGCCCTGGCCGTTCACGAGGACGCCGTTTTGCGCGAGGGTGCTGTACGCCCAGTTGTAGTGGAACTTGCTGCCGTGCAGATCCCGATACACGCAGGCGGGCAGGAGCGCCTCCCCGTAGGCGTTCAACTGGAAGGTGTTTTGGGCGTTGTGGCCATGACTCTGCGAGCCGAAAGGCGAGGATTTGAACAGGAAATGCACATCGTCGCGGGCATCGAGCAGGGTGGTGTGCAGGCTGGCTACGCCGACGCCGTGAAAGACCTTCGACTGCGGCAGGTCGGCTGGGGATTTGGCCTCGGGCTCGGGAGGCAGGTTGGCTGCATAGAGGAATCCCAGGATGCCGGTCTCGCCGCGCATGTTCCATTGGCGGGTCCACCAGCGCCAGCAGGGGGCGTGGCCCGGGTCCGGCTGGCTGCCCTGCATCCGGATGTAATATTCCATGAAAGCCCCCACCGCGGCGGAGGGCCGGTTGTGCGAGAGATCCCCAAAGCCGCTGTTGGGCGAGCCGGGCGGGGCAATGTAGAGCGGGTAGTCGCCCACTTGCGCAAAAAAGGGCTTCTTCAAGCCGTCGATCCCCAGGGCCGAGTGGGCCGCCTGCAGCCACCACACCGACTTGTTCAGGTAGCCGGCCCAGTAGCTCACCCCTTCGTGCCAGCCGCCGTCGTCATCGGCCCAAACCGGGTAGCAGGCGTAGAACTTGTTCACCGCGTAATCCAGGAGAGTGGGGGCTTCGGGGATTTCGTCCAGAAACGCGATGGCCGCCTCGCCCAACTTGTGCCAGACCCGGTTGCCGTGGCTGTTGTAGGGCCGGTTCAGGTGCCCGGCGCCGCGCTGGACCTCGCCGCTCTCCCAGGCGTCGCGCAATCGCCGGTGCATGCTGGCGGCGATCTTGACGCGGTCCTCTTGCAGGAACACATCCCAGGCCCAGTCGTAGGCGCGGGCGGGGCGGAAGAGCATCGGCTTGGCGGCTTCGCAGTTCAGCCGGAAATTGGTGGGTCCGTCCGGATCCCAACTGGCCAGGTGCAGCACCCAGCGGCGCGCGCCCTCGGCGTAGGCCTTCTCGTGGGTGATGAGATAGACAAACGCCAGCGTCTCGGCCTCCTTGCAGGCGCGCTCGGTTTGCTCGCGATTGGGCCACCAGTACTTGACCGCTTCCTTGTTTTCCTTGTCGCGCGCCGAGCCCATCTGGGTGGGTTCGGGGGTCGGACCGGCCCGCAGGATCCGGTCCGCCTCCTGGCGGATCTTCTGGAAGGCCTCGGCCTCGCGTCCCTGGGCCAGTTCGCGCAGCCGGGGCAAGTCCTCGGGCCTCATGAAGAGCCGGGGATGCTGCCGGGGAACCCGCGCCTGCTGCTGGGCGGGGCTGGGCATGGGGAACACCACGCAGTTGGTCGGCACCACGAACGACCGCGCCGCGCTCCATTCCGACACCCGGTTGGAGGCGTCCGAAAAACGGTAGCGCCACCGCCACGCGCCGGGAGCCAGGTTGGTCCAGTGAGTATAGACCGGCCAGAGTGTGTTTGTGGAAGTGAGGGCGTCCTCGAACCCGGGCTGGCGCGCGAGCTGCACAGTGTAGCGGATCGCGTTGGACTCGTGGAGCCAGGTGAGCGACGGCGGATTCAGCCGCACCACGGCGCCCTCGGCGGGCCGGAACCCCCATTCGTCGGGCGCCGGCTTTCGCGTGGTGGGACGAAGCGCGTCGGCCTGCGCGGCCAGCGCCGCGCTCAGCGCCGCGGCGACGGTGATGAGAAATCTTGCTCGGCTCATTGCTTGAGTACAGACGCGCCAAAGCGCGCTCCGGTTCAATCAAAGCGCGCCCCGGTCTCCCGCCGAGGCGGGAGACACCCGGATCGTCGGCGGGGCCTACTGGAAATCGTACACCACCACCCTCTGGCAGTTGGGCTTGAACGATTGCTCGACGAACTCCAGGTGCAGCGGGTGCGTCTGGTAGGCGTCCTGGGCCGCCTGGGTCTCGAACTGGACGTTCAGCGCCACCTGGTAGCTCTGCTCGACCACCGGGCGGTGGCTGGGAACCATTCGCCCCACATGGAAGCTCACAATTCCCGGGATGGGTTTGAGATATTTCTCCGCCCCCGCGATCAGCTCGTCGGCCGCATTCGGCCGCGCCGGGTTGGTCCAAAAGATGACAACGTGTGAAAACATAAGCGCCGTTCGGTTCCCAGTTCGACGCGACTTTCGCCCTTGCCGCCGCGCGGAGCAAGTCCATTTCCGCAAGCTGCAGAAAAGGGGCTTGCCTGGGGCGGGCCGGCGCTGTATTCCAACCGCCATTCAGCGCAATGAACCTGGTTTCACGCGACGCATGAACAGACCCAACCCGCTCCAGCCGCGGCACGGCTTCACCCTGATCGAACTGCTGGTGGTCATCGCCATCATCTCCATCCTGGCGGGGCTGCTGCTGCCCTCCCTCAGCCGCGCCAAGGAAAAAGCCAAGCGCATCCAGTGCGTGAGCAACCAGCGGCAGTTGAGCCTCTGCTTCCGGATGTGGGCCGACGACCACGAGTCGCGCTACCCGTGGGAGGCGCGCGCCAGCGACGGCGGCAGCCGGGGGGCTTGCGCCGCCTGGCAGCATTTCAACGTGGCGCAGGTCGAGATGACCACGCCGCGCGTGCTGGTCTGCCCGAGCGACAACCGGGATGCGGCCAACGATTTTTCCTCCAACCGCAACAGCGGCCTGCGCTGGCATGGCAACTACGGCGTGAGCTATTTCGTGGGACTGGACGCCGCCGAAACCCGGCCGATGATGCACCTGCTCGGGGACCGGAACGTGAGCGGCCTGGAAAAGCAGGATTGCCCCGAGGCGGGCATCGGCGGCGTGGTGACCTCGCTGACCCTGAGCAACGAGCCGGCCTGGGAGAGCTCCATCCACAAATGGGCCGGCAACCTGGCCCTGGTCGATGGCAGCGTCTCGCAACTCAGCCAGAGCGGCCTGCAACGTCACGCCCTGGCCGCCGCCGCCGACACCCACGCCAACTGCGCGCTCAAGCCCGATTTCACCTCGGGCTGACGCCCCGCGCCCTAGCGCTCATGGCGAGCGCTGCCCAGCAGATGCCTCCGGACGAGCCGCGGCCTGCGAAGCGGATCCCCAGACCGTCCGGAAGCCGGTCTTGTCGCTGGAGCTCGAGGGACTGAGGGCGGCGCGGGTGGCAACCCGGCGCGCGCGGGCCTCGCCGACGCCTTCGAGGAGGCCTGAGATTGACCCGACCGGGCGGCTCACGGGCGGGTTTTGGGGGCGTCTCGCACGGCTTGACCTTCGGGCGGCCTGTCTTACACTCCCGGCAATCGCATGAGACTATTGTGGATTTTCTTGCTGGTGATGGCGCTGGGGCGCACGGCACAGGCCCAGTCGCAAATGATCAACGGCATCGCCGTGATCGTGAACAACGCGGTCATCACCTACCAGGACGTGCGTGTGTTCGTGGGAGCCCAGTTGGACCTCCTGGAGCGCCAGTTCGGGGACCAGCCCCAGGTGCTCGGGCCGCGCAAAGCCCGGCTGCTCAAGGACGGCACGGACCAGCTCGTGGAACGGCAGTTGATCCTGCACGATTTCAAGACTGCGGGCTACAACCTGCCCGAGAGCATCATCGAGGACACCATCCGCGACCGCATCAAGCAGCGCTTTGGCGACCGGGTGACCCTGGCCAAGACGCTCAAGGCCGAGGGCGTCACCTTCGAGACCTACCGCCAGCGCACCCGAGAGGAGATCGTCATCGAGCAGATGCGCTATTTCCATGTGTCCAAGGACCTGATCGTCTCGCCGCAAAAGATCGCCAACTATTATGAGGCGCAGCGGACCAACTACACCGTGGCGGACCAGGTGAAACTGCGAATGATCGTGCTAAACAAGCCGGTGGGCGGCAGCGGGACGGCCACCCTCGATCTGGCCCGGGAAATCCTGGGCAAGATCAAGGGAGGGGCGTCCTTCGAGGAGATGGCCCGGATCCATTCGGAAGGCTCGCAGCGCACCGTGGGCGGGGACTGGGGCTGGGTCGAGCGGAAGGTGCTCCGCGCCGAGCTGGCCGAGATCGCCTTCAAGCAGCCCAAGGGAACGCTCACCGACGTGGTGGACCTGCCCGAGGCCTGCTTCCTCATGCTGGTCGAGGACGTGCGCTCCAGCCATGTCAAGCCGCTGGCCGAGGTGCGAGACGAGATCGAGAAGAACCTCCTCGCGCAGGAACGCGCCCGGCTCCAGGCCAAGTGGGTGGACCGCCTCAAGAGCAAGTCTTTCATCCGCTATTTTCTCTAGGCCCCGGGCGGCGGCGTCCCGGCGCGTCCTGCGACGAACGACCGCTCAGCCGAGCTTCACCATGTCAGTCCCTCCCCTCATTGCCGTGACGTTGGGAGATGTCACCGGCATCGGCCCCGAGATCGTCCTCAAAGCCGTCGCCGCCGAGCTGCCCGTCCATCCGGCCCGTTACCTGGTTCTGGGGGACGAAGCCTGCGCGCGGCATTGGAACGACCGGCTGGGGCTGGGCCTGGAGCTTCGCCGGGAGGGCGCTCCGGGCGAGGGCTGGCGGGTGCTGGTGCGGGAGACGCGCGGATCGAGCCTGCCCGCCGCGTTGCCGGCGGGCGCGCCCGAGGCCGCGCGCGCCGCCCTGGCCTGGGTCGAGGAGGGGGCGCGGCGGTGCCTGAGCGGCGAAGCGGCCGCGCTGGTGACTGCGCCGGTCAGCAAGCAGGCCATCATCCGGGCCGGGCACGTTGACTTCGTGGGCCAGACCGAGTTTCTGGCGCGGTTGGCGGGCGCGCCGCGGACGGTGATGATGCTGCTGGGGCCGGACGAGCGCGGGCGCTGGCTGCGGGTGGCGCTGGCCACCACGCACGTGCCGCTCAGCCGGGTGGCCGCTGCGGTCACGCGCGACAAAGTGGAACTGGCCATCGAGCAGGCCGCGCGCGCCTGCCAGACCCTGCGTCTGCCGCGCGCCCGGGTGGGAGTGTGCGGACTCAATCCCCATGCCGGCGAGGGCGGCCACCTGGGCACGGAAGAGTTGAGCGTGATCGGGCCAGCCGTCGAGGAAGCCCGCGCCAGGGGGCTGGACGTCACCGGCCCGCTGGCGGCAGACACGCTCTTTCACGAGGCCCTGCGAGGCGACTACGATGCGGTGGTGGCCATGTACCATGACCAGGGGCTGGCCCCGCTGAAGATGGCAGCCTTCGACCAGGGAGTGAACTGGACGCTGGGCCTGCCATTTGTGCGCACCTCGCCCGACCACGGCACGGCCTACCCCATCGCCGGGCGCGGCCTGGCCAACCCCTCGAGCATGATCGCCGCGCTGCGGCTGGCCAGAACCCTCGCCGGGGCGTGATCCCGAGAATTCCGCTGCGCCGCCATTGCGAGGGATTCGGCGCGGCTAGGCGTGCAGGCCGGCGTTGATGCGCCGCACCAGGCCCAGCGCGCCGTCCAGATCGTGACGCGTCAGGCGTTCGGCCAGGTCGTTAAACAAGGACTCCACCGGGGTGCCTTGAACCAGCGGCATGAGCGACTCCAGTTCGCCCCGGGCGTCGCGAGACTCGGCGCGCAACAGCGATTCCAGCACAATCAGCCGGGGCTTGAGGGCCTCTGCGTCGAACGAAGCGCGGGCAGCGGCCGCCGCCGGGCTCCCGCCGGCGGGGGGCCGACTGAGTTGCCCGATGGCGTTCAGGACCGTCTCCATCGCGGCCTCGAGCGCGGGCAGCGCCGCCTCGATGGCTTCCTCATCCTTGTCCCTGAAGGCGGCGTCCACATTTCTAGCCGCCTCCGCCGTCTCGGCGGCGCCAATGCTCCCGGCCAGGCCCCGGACCGTGTGCGCCAGGCGTTGCGCCAGTTCGGCTTCTCCGCTCCGCATGGCGTGTCGAATGCGATCCGCCACCCGCCCCTGGCTGTCGCGGAACTTCAGGAGCAAGCTTTGGTAAAGCGGACGATTGCCGGCGACCCGTCTCAACCCATCTCCCACGTCCAAGCCGTCCAGCTTGTCCGGCCAATCCTCCGGCGAAATTGCCGCGACTGGCGCGGCGGAGGAAGCCGGCGACTGGGTGGGGGACGACGACGACATGGAAAGGAGGTCCGGCTGTTCCCATGCCGGTTTGGATTGCCGGCGGGCCGCGCGCCTGCGGGGCTTCTCCTTTTCGGTGGGCGCCGCGGGTTCCGCCTCCGGAGGCGCCGAACTTGGCGCCAGTTCCTGCGCTGGAGGCGACGCAGGTTCGACCTCGGGCTCGGGCGGTGGCGCGACGTCCGCGGCGGGCGCCTCGGTGAGGTGCGCTCCGGGCTCAGGCGGCGGACTCCCCAACGCCGACGCCGCCGGCGCTTCCGTCGCAGTAAGGGCCGCTTCGGGTGCTGGAGGCTCGGTCACTGCCGGTCCGGCGTCCTCAGGAGCGGGCGGCGGAGACGGTGTCACCTCTGCCGGGGCGGGCAGGACTGCGGTCTCGGAGGCGGCTTGGCCCGGCGGCTGAACGGGTTCGTCGGGCGCCGACGCCGGAGAAAGCGGGCGCTTCAACAAACGGCTCATGACGGCGAGCAATTCTTCCGCATCCCCTTGCCCCGGCTCGCTCGCTCTTCCATCCGGTTCGGCCGGGGCGGCTGCATCCTTCACAGCGGCGTCCGCACAGAGGGCGGCGCCGAGTTCCTCGCGCATCCTGGCCAGAAATTGGCGATGGGCGTCGGCGGCGACACCCGCTTTTTCGTTGGCGGCCAGCAGCTCCGCTTCCAGCTCGGGAATGCGGCGGTTTTGTCTCTCGGCCCTGGCCAGGGCGCGCTGCATGGCTTTGCGATCGGAAACCTCGTGAAGGGCCGCCGCCACCATCAGGCCCTCCGGCAATGTCACCGGCGCCAGGCTCAACTCGATCTCGATCTCGCTGCCGTCCTTGCGCGTGGCGCGCGCCTCGTGTCGTGGCGCGGGGCCGGGGGCCGTCGGGGCCGACGGCGCGGCCTGGAGCCATTGCGCGTATTGCTCCTGAGTGGCCGCAGGAATGAGGGTGTCGAGCGCGCGCCCCGCGAGTTCCTGGCGGGCGTACCCCAGCAGGGCGGCCGCTTCTTCGTTGGCGTAAGCCACGGCGCCGCGCGTGTCCGCCAGCAGCACGGCGGCCGGGGCGCAATCCAGCAGCGCCTGCAACCGCGCTTCGGCGCTGAGGCGCTCGAGGTTCTCGTGCTGCAATCCCGCCAGCCGGGCCTCGAGGTCCGAGCTCCGCTGGCGCGTGGCCACCTCCAGCTCCGAGAGCTGGCGGGTGGCCTCCTCGAGCTTGCGGCTGGCTTCATCGCGCGCCGCGCTCACGGACCGCAGCCGCTCCAGCACCTGGTCGAAGCCGCGCGAGATCTCTCCCGCCTCGTCCGAGGAGGGCAGGGCGACCCGACGGCTCCAGTCCCCAGCCGTGACACGACGAACCCCTTCCTGGAGCGCGCGCAGCGGGGCGGACACGCTGCGCGACGCCAGCCAGGCCGCCCCGACGGCGAGCAAGCCCGCCAGAACGGCCGGAAACAGCAGGCGCCAGCCCAACCCCGAAGGCCCGCCGGCGACCTCGGCGGCGGCGATCTGGGCCACGAACGCGGCGTTCATCCGGGGAACCGGCGCCCACCAGGCCAGGGCCCGGTATCCCTGCAACGCCGGGCGAAGGCCGGCCCCGCGGTGACCCTGCAGCGCCTGCGCGCTGGGGTCTTCGGCCTTGGGGTTGAAGGAAACCTGGTGGCGGAACGGCTCGAGTTTGTCGCGGCGCAACGGCGAGAGCAGCAGCACCGCACCCCCCTCCAGCGCAGTCAGGAAGGTCTCGCCGGTCTGTCCCAGCCCCGAGTAATCCTGCAACAGGCGGTGAACGGACTGGCCCCGGACCTCGACCGCGGCCAACCCGAGCAGGCGCTGTCCCTGGAGGACCGGCGCCACCGCAAACAGCGACGCCCGGCCGGTGGGCGGATGGGGCCTGAATTCCGAGAACACCACCGCGCCCCGCTGCCGGGCAGCCGCCGCCGCCCGCGCCAGCGGCGTCGTGCGAAGAGCCGGCACGCCCAGGTTTAGCTTCAGCTCCGGCCGCGCATACGCGGAGAGGGCCATGTCCCAGTTTGTCGAAATCAGCAGGATGTCGGCGTAGTCACGCGAGGCGGCGAAAGCCCGCAAGTAGCCCTGCAAGCCGGCCGGCGCCGCCGGACTGGAGCGGACGGTGCGGGCGGCGCGGGTCGCCGGTTCGCCCAGGGCCTGAACCACGGTCGCGCTGCGGCTCAGCAGCCAGGCGTCCGCTTCGACATCGGCCAGAAACCGGTCGAGACCGAGGAACTTCTGTTCGGCCACGGCGTTGAGGCGTTCCTGGGCCTGCTGACAGGCGTCGGAACACGCCGCCTTGTAGGACGCCAACTGGGCAATTGTGACTGCCCCCAGGGTGGCAGCCAGGCACCAGAGTAGGATCCGCCCGTCAATGCTGGTTCGAGAGGTCATGGCTTTTCGAGGGTTTGAAACCGGGGGCGCCCCGGCTCGCGCCGGCAGGCCGTCGGGTGGCGGAGGCGCGGCTCCGCCCTGCCCAATGCCGAAGGGCTTCCTGCGCCGCGGAGAGATTCCATGGGTTCGACTATACAGGAGCCTCCTTGGAACTGGCAAGACGCCTGAATTCGATACCGTTGTCCGTGTTATTCACAACCGGGCGGAGGGGTCCGGCGCAAACCCCGAGCGCGCGGTTGTGAATAACACGGCGGCGGCGCATCGTAAGGCTGCCGACGCTTTGGCCGCGGCGGGAACACGGACGCCTGAATCCCGTCCCAAGAGGACCTCACGCAGAACTCCGGTCCCGCCGTCGGCTTCCGGGCCAATCGCTGAGAGAACAGCGCCTCTCGACGGCTCTGCGGCCGGCGGGCAGACAGACACAACATCAATTGGCACGCGGCTTGAGGAGCCCAGCCGTTGAGGGCGCAAAGCGCCAGGCGCTCGCTTACTCCGCGGTCCGTGGGATACACGACACTGGCCCCTCGCCCCGGCCCTGATACCATTTCCGAGGTTATTCATGAGACTCCGGTGAGAGCCTGTTCGAGCTCGAACCGGGGGATTGTGAATAACTCGGCGGCCGGCGACACTGCGTCCGCCGGACCGCCGGCCACGACGGGAGCACAGATAACCTGGCCCTGCCTCACGAAGGCTCGGGAGAGATCTCTCCCCATCGGATGGGGAGAGAGCGCCCGCAGGGCGGGTGAGGGGAGCTGGGTGGCGCATCCCGGTGACTCCTCGGTATGTGCGGAGGGGGGAGCCGCAAATCCTTGAAGAGCGGCGCTGCGGCGATAGTCAAACCCAGCGGATCATACTATGATGCACCGTCGCCAGTTTCTCAAGGCGGCCGCGTTCGCCGCGGCCGGTTTTCAGATCGTCCCCCGTCACGTTCTGGGCCAGGGCCAGGTTCCTCCCAGCGGCCGGCTCAATATCGCCGGCATTGGCGTTGGGGGTCAGGGAGGTGGCGTCCTCAACGATTTGAAGAGCGAGAACATCGTCGCGTTGTGCGACGTGGATTGGGGCAAGGCGGGCCACACCTTCAGGGCCTTTCCGAACGCCGAGCGTTTCAAGGATTACCGCGTGATGCTGGAGAAGCGCAAGGACATCGACGCCGTCATGATCGCCACGCCCGATCACATGCACGCGCCCATCGCCCTCGCGGCCTTGCGCGCCGGCATGCACGCCTATGTGGAGAAGCCCATGGCCCACACCATTGAAGAGGCGCGGCTGATGACGCGGGTGGCGAAGGAAACCGGCTTGGTGACGCAGATGGGGAACAACGGCCACGCCGGCGAGGGGCTGCGGCTCACGCGCGAGTGGATTCAGGCCGGCGCCATCGGCCAGGTCCGCGAAATCCATGCCTGGTCCGACCGGCCGGGCAAATGGTGGAAGCAACCCGCCGAGCGCCCGGCAGCCGCAGCCCCCGCGCCAGCAGACCTCGACTGGGATCTTTGGCTGGGCGCCGCGCCCCAGCGGCCCTATCACCCCGCCTACCATCCGTTCGCCTGGCGCGGCTGGTTCGACTTCGGGACCGGGGCCCTCGGCGACATGGCGGTTCACAACATGGACCCGGCCTTTTACGCGCTGGACCTGGAGGCCCCGGCGGCCGCCGAGTGCCATAGCAGCCCCCTGGGCAGGGAAACCTACCCTCAATGGCAGGTGCTCACCTTCGAGTTTGCGGCCAGGGCCGGTCGGCCGGCCCTCAAGATGTGCTGGCACGATGGCGGCAAGATGCCCCCCAAGCCGGTGGATGTGGCGGATGAAATCGAACTCCCCGACAATGGCATCTGTTTCATCGGCGACAAGGGCACGACGGTTGGAGGCGGCTGGTCGGGCGCCCCGCGCCTCTTCCCGGCCAAACGGCGGCAGGAGTTCCCGCTTCCGCCCAAGACCCTCGCGCGTTCGCCCGGCCATCGCGTCGAGTGGGTCCAGGCCTGCAAGGCCCGG
>JAKLEJ010000380.1 GCA_022711695.1 Verrucomicrobiota bacterium
GGCCGGGGCCTTTGGCTCCGATGGCGAGATGACCGCGGCGGTGGAGCAAAGACTGGCGGAGATGGCCGCACTGCGTGTCCAATGCCAGACGGCCATGCTGCGCCACTTTGTCGAGGTGAGCCGGGCCATGCCGCCGGAGCAAGGACGCCGCTATCTCGCGGAGATGCGGCGGCTGACGCTGGGGTCGCACGAGCAGATCGAGCGGAGCATGTCCGGTCACACCTCCACGCCGCATGGGACCCGATAGCACGGACGCGCTGGATCGGGCCGACATGGCGCGGTTGACGGCCGGGGACGCCGTCGCGCTGAACTCCCTGATGGACCGTCATGCGGCCAGTGTCTTTCATTTCCTTTGCCGGATGCTGGGCAACGAGGACGACGCCAACGATCTGGCGCAGGAGACTTTTGCGCGGGTCTATCGGGCGCGGGACAGCTTTCGCCTCGATCAGCGGTTCGGCACATGGCTGTTCACCATCGCCGCCAACCTCGGCCGCAACCAATTGCGCTGGCGGTCGCGGCATCCGAACGTCTCGTTGGATGCCTCCTCCGAGGCCCTGGACCAGCCGTTGGGCAGTCTCCTCCCCGACGGCGGCCCAACTCCCGATGAGGTCGCCGGCAAAACCGAACGCGCGGAAGCGGTGCGCGCCGCCTTGCGACAGTTGCCTGAGGAGATGCGCGAGGCCATCGTCCTGTGCGAATGGGAAGATCTCTCCGTGGCCGAGGCCGCCGCGGTGATGAACACCACCCCTAAAGCCGTCGAGTCGCGCCTTTACCGGGCTCGAAACCTCTTGCGCGAGCGGCTCAAGAACTGGCTGTAGCGCCCTTTTCGGGCCGGGCGCGGCCCTGCCTGTCTCCGATTCCGCTCAGGCGGCGGGGCCCGGTTTCGAGCGTGCCCTCCTGGCTCGCGCGGTTTCCATCAGCGCTTCCAAGCGCGTCCGCACCGTGGGCAGGAGCGCGTCGCAGACCGGCGGAACCTCCAACTCCACGACCGGCAGGCCGGTGTGGCTCGCAACGAGCTCCCGCAGGGACGCCCCTTCCCAGGCGCAATGGCTGGCCCCAGGAATCCGCGAGATCACCACGGCTTCGATGCGGTTCTGACGGCACTCGGTCACCAGCCGTTGGCCGCGGTCCAGGGCCGGCCCCGTCATCGGGTCGGCCAGCGCCGTTCGCGCAAGCGCTTCGAAACCCGGCAGGTCTTCCGGGATCGGATCGAGCGCGTGCGTGAACATGAAATCCGAACCGCACAGCCGGCCGCCGCAGGATTCCAGCACGTTCATGGCGCGAAGGTCCGCCACCGGGTTCACCCAATAGACGCGCACGGCCTCCGGGCCGATCGCGAACTGGCCGGCTTGCACGCGCCGCCGGACCTCGGCGAGCAGGTCCGAGAGCGCGCCCAGGCTCTCCTGGCGGTCGGAGCAGAAGTGGATGGCCAGCATCTCGGCGATCTGCATCTCCAGGGCCGGCAGGGGCCCGCCCGGGGCGGTGAAGACCGTTTGGCGCAAGGCCTGGAGCGCGCCCCGCACCGCGTTGGCGGCCTGGATTCCAGCTTGGAGCCGCGGTGCGTCGAGGTGGCAGCCTGCCAGCCCACCCAGCGCGCCGGCGATTCGTTCGAGTTCTTCGCGCGCGCAATCCACCTGGGCCTGCGGGGCGCTTAACCCTCCCGGCAGCAGGCAGGCCGGCTCATCCTCTTCCGGCTGCCGCCGGCGCGGCATCTCCCACCAGAGGATGTCCCGGCCCATCCGTTCCAGGCGCGCGGCGATCGCCGAAAAGTCGTCGCACACGGCGCCCGCGCTGCAAATCAGCAGGTCCGGCTCCGGAAAATGCTCCTGGGTGTGAAACGCGCCCAGCATGGCGCGCACGGGGCAAAACGAGTCGTCCGCGCCGAGCGTTCCGGCCAGTTGCAGCAACCGGTCGCTGCACTCCATGAGGCAGGGCGTCCACCAGGCGCCGTCCGGATAAAAGGCCCGCAATCCGGGCAGCGCATAGGCCATGACCGGAACGGTCCCCAGGTCTTTCATGGCGCCCACCAGCCGCTCGCCCTTTTGGCGGGCCGCCCGCAGCCGCTGGTTCTCTGTCAGCAGAAAGTTCCAAAGCCGCAGCGCGGCGGCCGAGTTGTCGAACCGCAAATGCCGCAGGCGCAAGTCGCCCTCGGTCTCGACATGCCGCGAGAGTCGGCCGCCGTAAGGCGGCTCGCGCAGACCCTGGGTGAGCAAGTCCGCGTGGCGGCGATCCCACTCCTCCAAGGTCAGTTGTCGGGGTGGGGAGGTCATCGAAGGGATTCGATAAAGGCCGACAGCCGGTTCAGGTCGCGCGCGGCGAAGCCGCCGCCGGTTTCGGTCGATTCCAGGACCAGCACCGGCAGGCCAAAGGCCTCGCGCAGGCTCATGGCCTCGGCGCGCCAAAGATCGCAGCCCACCTGGACCCAAAGCACCAGCCCGCGGACGCGCCGTTCGGTCAGCCTAGGGCCGAGCCACTCGTAGAGACGCGAGTTGGGGCGCTGGAAGACATCGATGATGTGGTCAAAGTAGTGGTCGCAGAGAATGGCGAACGGATCGCCCGGGTCCGCCCGGCCTGTCTGGGGCCCTGGGAGCGGAGGCAGCAGCCCGCGCTCACCCGGTTCGGCGGCGTTCAGCGCCACCGTCCCTCCCGCCGCCTCGATCAATTCGCAGAGGTTCGGTTGCCCCGGCAGCGCCGGACCGCCCACCAGCGCCAAGGGCGCGCCTCTGCTCGCTGTCCTGCCCGCCTTTTCCAGGCTGGCGCGAGCGCGCTCAGCCTGGCGGCGTCGGTCGTGATCGCGCATCACCGACCACAGCCCGGCGGCGTCGGGGGCGCGGCCACCCAGCCGTTCAAGGAACCGGCCCAGCCGTTTGACTTCCTGGTGATAGAGCCGGCGCGCCGCGGGCGTCTTCCAGGTGGCTGGCAGGTTGAAGAGAAACACCTTCGTTGCCGTCTCCTCAGCCGCAGCGTCCGCAGCCCGGCGCATTTGGTCGCAGGCGGTCGTGAAGATCATGGGCTGCGAAGACGGCGTGCCGGCGAGGGCGCGCAGCCTCTGGGCAAAGGCGCACACCCCTTCGGCGAGAGCGTGGCGATCGCAGGCTGGCAGGCCCCACACGCCGCGGGGTTCAAGGCCGTGCGCCTCGATCCACTCGAGCGGTGTCCAGGGACTGGTGACGATGATTTCCACGCCGGCTTCAGGTTGGCTGCCGCGTCGAGTTCGGGCTGCGTTTGGTCCAGGCGGTCTTCGCCGGACCTCGCTTCAAGCCTATCGCGTCGGAAGGGGTTGTTTCCGGAGTCATGTTCATGGGTTCTTCCCGCGCGGGCGGGACGCTGTCATGGTCCGATCTCCAGCAGAGAGTAACCCTCTGCGTCGGCCGGCAGCCGGGCGATTTCATTGGCGGACAGCTTGCGAACGATCCGGCCGTCGCGCAACACCTGGATGACGCGCCGTTCCTCGACCGGCGTCGGTTTGTTCAGAGGGACGATTCCAAATAGGTATGGCCTGCAATGGCGCGAATAGACCGGAACTTCAAACCGAACCCGGCCGTCAGCGGCTACGGGCGTGTCAAAATGGTTTTCCAGCAGGTCCACGACGCGGATGGTGTAGCGGGCCGGCGAAGGCGCGACGACGTGAAGCTTCTGAGGGGGCGGACAGCGCCTTGGCCCGCAGGCGACTCCGCAGCCTGACTGAACCAACGGCGCGCACGCGAGGGCCAGCAGACAGAGGCGCCGGGCAGAGCGACGCCGCCGACGGATGGGCGCGGCGGCCGGCGGAGCCTCGCGCTTCGCGCAAAGGACCGTCCAGGGCCGGCGCGTTTCTGTGTCCGGGCACAATAACACTCGTGGACCACACCGTGCGCCGTTCGGGCAAAAAAGACAAGCTTGCTGCTGAGTCCGGGAATCTGCGCGCCACCTTTCTGGGGCAAACCGCCGGCAGTCGCTCCCCAATGCGCAGATGGCCGACGGCGCGGGGGATGTGCGGATTCAGTTTTTTGGTGCGGCAGGACAGGAAATGTGTAAGGTGGAGCCACTATGAAAGCGCTGCTTCCTTCCGTCGTCGTCTTCGGCTTGTGCCTGACCTGGCCCCTC
>JAKLEJ010000381.1 GCA_022711695.1 Verrucomicrobiota bacterium
CGTGTTTGCCGGCGAGATGGCCGCGCTGGCGGCGGGGCAGACCCCGCCCACGCTCCACGTTCGTGTCTGGCTCCGCCTGGCGGCGACGCAGGGATTGCTCCAATCGACGGGCCTCTTCGTGCTGCCAGCGGCGTTGCTGGCCTTTCTGCCGGCGGGCTACGCCTACGCCTTCTACCAGAACCTCACCGTTCTCCAGGACGTTGCCCCCGAGCGGGCCCGAGACCGGGTCAGGCGGGCCTTCCGCCAGGCGGCGCTCTGGCCGGCCCAGAATCATTACGGCCTGATCATCCTCAAAGCCTTCGGACTTTTCGTCTTCCTCAACCTCTATACGGGCCTGGCGGCGGGACCGTTCCTGCTCAAGACGCTCCTGGGCGTGGAGAGTGTCTTCTCGAGGAGTTGGACCGTGCTGCTGAATCCCACGGTGGCCGTGGCGGTGGCTGTGCTGACCCATCTGTGCCTGGACCCTCTGGCCAAAACGTTTTTTGTTTTGCGCTGCTTCTACGGCGAAGCGCTTCATACGGGCGAGGACCTCAAGGCCGAGTTGCGTCTGGCGGCGTCTGGAGCCTCGGTCCTGGCGCTGGCGGCGGTCGGTCTGCTCCTGTCGGCCCCTTGCGCTGGCGCCCTCGAGGCGCCGCCAGCGATGGCGCGCCTCGGTCCGACGGCCTTGGGCAGCACAGCCCCCGCCCCCGGCATCGCTCCCGCCGAGTTGGACGAGGCCATCCGGCGCACCCTCGATCGGCCCGAATTCCGGTGGCGGCTCCCTCGCGAGAAAGCGGCTGGCGAGCCGCAGAAGGGTTCCATTGCGCTCTTCGTCGAGAGCCTGGTGGAGACCGTCCGGGACTGGGCGGCGGCATTCGCGCGTTGGGTTCGCAAGGTCGGGCGCTGGCTGACGGGCGAGCCCATGGGTCCCGTCGCTCCAGGCGCCTCAGGGGCGGCCTGGCTTTCGGTTTTGCACTCGACTTTGATCGCGCTCATTCTGGGCTTGGCCGGCCTGGTGGCGGTGATGCTGCTGCGATTGTGGAAACGACGCGGCGGGCGTCGGAACCCGCCGCTGGCGGCGGAACCGGTGGCCGCCGCCCCGAATGTGGCGGACGAGGCCGTAGGGCCCGACCAGTTGCCCACCGACGGCTGGTCGCGGCTGGGGGCGCAATTGCTGGAGCAGGGAGAGCTGCGGCTGGCCCTGCGCGCCTACTATTTGGGAAGCTTGGCCTTTCTCGCCGAGAGAAACCTGATCGTCCTGGCGCGATTCAAGTCCAACCGGGACTACGAGCGTGAGCTGGAGCGGCGCGGACACGCCCTGCCGGAGGTGGTGCGCGGCTTCGGCGCCAACGTGGCCGTGTTTGACCGCGGCTGGTACGGCCTGCACGAGGTCAGCCGCGAGACCCTCGACCTGTTCCTCCGCAATCTGGAAACCATCCGCGCCGGGGCCGCCGGCAGATGACCCGTGAAGCGCCTTCCCCTCATTCTGCTCATGGTCGTCGCCGCAGGGTTTGCGGCCGGGCTCTGGCGCCTGTTTTCGCTCCGTTTTGCCAGCGGCGAGACCTATCCCCCGTATTCATCGCTGAGATCGGATCCGCTCGGGTGCAAGGCGCTCTTCGACAGCCTGGATCGGCTGGTGACGGCCGCTCGAAACTACCGTGCGCGCCTGCCGGAGGGCGGTGGCGCCGGAACCACGCTTTTCTTGCTTGGGTTGCCCTCGCCCGGAGAACGCTACGAAACCGCGGACTTGCTGGAGCTGGAGCAGTTTGCCGCCAGCGGCGGGCGGGTGGTGATTTCGTTTCTGCCGCGATTCGAGCCGCCCGCCGGCTGGCAGCCGAATCGCCCGGCCGCGGCTCCAGAGACCAACCGGGTGGAAGCGGCCGAGGCCGAGGAGGTCGCTCCGCCCGGCAAGCAGTCTTCTCCGCGGGCTCGCAGGCGCTCCGCGGGTCGCTCGATGATGTCCATGGCGGAACGCTGGAAATTCGGCGTGGGCTATGGGGTGGCCGAGCGCGACGACCATGGGGTTTACCGGCCGGTGAAGGCGCTGAGGAAGGTGGCGGGTTCGCTGCCCGAGTCGATGGAGTGGCACACGGCCGTCTGGTTCGACAAGCCGGACCCGGCCTGGCGCATCGTCTATGCCCGCGAAAAGGACCGGGCGCTGGCAATGGAACGACGGCTTGGGGCGGGCGCGCTGGTGTTGCTGAGCGATTCCTACCCGCTCAGCAACGAAGCCCTGCGCTGGCATCGGCGCAGCGACTGGCTGGCCTGGGTGGCCGGTCCCAGCCGCAAGGTGGTGTTCGACGAATTTCACCTGGGGGTGCAGGAGGCCCCCGGCGTGGCCACGCTGGCCCGGAAGTACCGGCTGCACGGCGTGGCGCTGGCGTTGCTGGCGTTGGGTGTGCTGGCGGTCTGGAAGAACTCCACCAGTTTCCTCCCGCCGTTGACGGCGGAGTCGGGCCTGCCGGAGCCCGACCTGGTCGAGGGCCGGCATTCGGGGGCCGGGTTCGTGAATCTCCTTCGCCGCAGCATCCAGCCTGCGGATCTGCTCGAGGTCTGCTTCCAGGAATGGAGGAAGAGCTGCGCGCGCGGCGCGCCCGCGGCGGCGGCCGAACTCGAGGCCGTGATGGATGCGGAGCGACGCCTGCCGGCCCGCGAGCGCGAACCGTTGCGGGCCTACGAGCGGCTTTGCCGGGCGCTGGAGCGACGCTCCTGGACCCGCGCCGTCCTTGGAGATCGGCCGGCGCCATTGCCGGCCAGGCCCCTCACATCGGACACCTGAACCCCAACTGCTGTTGCCATGCCTGAGCTTTCCGAAATCCTGCGCGCGGCGCGCGCCGAAACCGCCAAGGTCATCATTGGCCAGGGCGACGTCATCGATCGATGCCTCATCGTCATCTTCACCGGGCATCACGCTCTGATCGAGGGCGTGCCGGGGGTGGCCAAGACCCTGCTGGCCCGCACCCTGGCTCGCGTCCTTGGCGTCGAGTTCTCCCGCATCCAGTTCACGCCGGATCTGATGCCGGCGGACATTGTCGGGACCAATGTGTTCAACCTTCAGCGCAACGAGTTCACCCTCGTGCGCGGGCCCGTGTTCACCTCGTTTCTGCTGGCGGACGAGATCAATCGCGCGCCGGCCAAGACCCAATCCGCCTTGCTGCAAGCCATGCAGGAGCGCCTGGTGACCATCGACCGGGAGACGCATGCCCTGCCGCCCGACTTCACGGTCTTTGCCACCCAGAATCCGATCGAGTATGAGGGGACCTACCCGCTCCCCGAGGCCCAAAAGGACCGGTTCATGCTCAAGATCGCCATGAACCCGCCGGGGCGTGAAGACGAACAGACTCTGGCCCGGCGGACCCTCGGGCGCGAGGCCCCCGAGGCCGTGCTGGCCGGCGGCGAGGTCCGGCCGGTGATCGCCCCAGGCCAGTTGCCGGCTCTGCGCGAGCAGTTGTTGACGGTGACGGTTCGCGACGAACTGATCGGCTACGCGGTGGACGTGACCCGGGCGACCCGGCAGCACGAGAGCGTGCTGGTGGGGGCGGGGCCCCGGGCCCTGCAGGCCCTGCTGCTGGCCGCCCGCGCCGCCGCCGCCCTCGCCGGCCGGGACTTCGTCACGCCCGATGACATCAAGGCGATGGCCGCCCCGGTGTTGGCGCATCGGCTGATCCTGAGGCCGGAATTCGAGATCGAGGGATTGGGCATTGACGAGGTCATTCAGAACATCCTCCAGCAGGTCGCGGTGCCCCGGTGAACCGGGCCAGGCGCCCCGCATGAAAGCCACCCTTCCAGCCAACACCAGCCAACCCCCGGGGAGCATCCCGCGGGTTGGCGGGCTTTGCGTCATCCCGCAGGCGCGGCTGCTGTTCTGGTTTGGGGTGGTGGCGTTGCCCTTTGCGCTGGCGGGCGCTCTCCGGGCGGAGGCGTTGGCGGTGTCGCTTCTCGCCATCGGCGCCCTGGCGTTGGCCGCCGTGGCGGACCTGGTGTGGGCGCAGGGGAGCTTGTCGGGCGTGGAAGTTCGTTTGCCTGCGCTCATGCGCTTCTCCAGAAATAAGGAAGGCGCCGTCGAGGTGCGTCTCCGAAACGCGAGTCAAAAGCCGG
>JAKLEJ010000382.1 GCA_022711695.1 Verrucomicrobiota bacterium
GGCGCTGCGCGCGTCTGTGTTTGGACGGCGAAAAAGTGGAGGCTGAAAACGGCGAGCAGGACCCACTGGAATGCCCAGCGCCTCCGGCCAGACCAGGCGCCTGCGCGGACGAACGGCCCAAAGCCCCCGTTAAATGAGCGCGCCCCCGGACGATCGGGAAAATCATGCCCGGCCACGCGCGGGTCGGGGGAAGTTCCGGTGGGGCCGAACGCCGGGCGGGCGCCCGACGCCGGGGGAGGTTCTATTCGTGGAACAATCATACGCATGGCGGGTGTTGAAGCGTTGGCCGCGCTACAGCGAGTACTGCGGAATCTTCAGGGTTTCTCCGCCTTTCGTGGCCGACAGGTGGGCATAGTAACCTGGGACGGTCATATTCAAGGCGTCAATCACATCCACGGCCGGCCTGCGGTTCCGCAGAATGGCATCGATGAAATCGTCCGCCAGGTAGCCGTGAGACCCGCCGTGTCCGCCTGCGGCCACGCCCGGCGGCAGGGCGTGTTTCTTGGTCTGCACGCCCCTCGCGAGCGCCTGTTCGAGTCGTTGTTTCCCGGTGGCATCGCCCACGAACCCCTCCGCTCGTCCGTTGTGCCAGTCGTAGCCGGCATACTCTCCGCGCAACCGGCCGGCCTCCAGATACTCGCCTTGGGAGCCGCAGATGATGATGCGACACAGCCCGCCTTCACGGGTTCGGAACAGGCCGACTTCGAAATTGAACAGGTTGCCGCTGGCATTGGGCCGGCGCTTGTTCTTGTCAAACAGGGCGGTGCCCTGGCAGTTGACCTCGGTGAAACTGCCGTGCGTCACACCCACGTAGTAAGCCGTCGCGTGCGTCGGATACCACATGGGACAGCCCTTCTTGCGCCAGTCTTTGTAGGAGTCCAGCGAGGGCGTCCCCAGGGAGTGCGGGTGGCAGTACTCCCCTTCGGCATAGACGATGCGGCCAAAGACATCCGCTTTGCAGAGCTTCTCCATCGCATACAGATCGTCATGGAACACGGACGTCTCGAACATGGCATACACCAAGCCGCGGTTCTTCCGAACACACGCCAGCAGTCTCTCCGCATCTTCAATGTCCCCGTAGAAAGCGGGCACGGCGGTGCAAACATGTTTGCCGTGGTTGAGCGCCTCGATGCAGTGCCGGGCGTGCGAAGGCGCGTCCGTGGCCACGAAGATGGCCTCGATCTTGTCGTCTTTGACCATCTCCTCGAGTGAAGGATAGGTCTTCTGGCATTTGACGTGCTGGGCCAGGGCCGCGCAGCGGTCGGGGAACAAGTCGCTCACCGCCACGACCTCGACGTTGGGATGGTTTTGGAAATCAAAAGCGGCGGAGAATTTGCAGAGCCCGTAGCCGACCAAGCCGACCCTGATCTTGCGGTCGCTGATCGGTTTCCAGGTCTTCGTCGGATCGTAATCGGTCTTCGTTTGGTCGAATCCGGGAATCGCTTCGGCGCTGTGGGCGCGTTGGATCAGCGCGGGAGTGGCGGCCACGGCGGAGGCCGTGGTGGCGAGGAAGGAGCGGCGGCTTAATCGTGTCTTCATAGAGGAACAATGCGCATGCTCGCTCACGTCGTTTCAAGAGAATAATCCTCGCAAATCGGCCGCCGAAGTCAGCCGGGAACGAGCGCATCGAGAATCGGTGAACGCCATCAGTGACCGGTCGCCGCTCCGCCGAGGGGACGGCGGCTGTCTCATTCCCGTTTGCCGGTCGCAGGCCCCGCCCGTCTGGCGGTTGGCAGGGCCTCCCGGCTGCTCCGTCGCGCGGCGGCCGGCAGCGGGAAAGGCGGCCGGGAGGAGAGACCTGACATCGGGCCTGCCAGCGCCGTTTCCGGCCGGGGATACTTGACAGAGAGGCGGGGGCGTTGTTCTTTCCCGAGCTGTATTAATATGCCAAAGCAGCCGATTGAATGTCCCGGCTCAACCCGAGGGCGCCTCGGGCGCCTGGGGGCCCTGCTGGCCCTGGGCCTGTCGCCGCTGCGCGCGGCCCCGGCCGATTTTGTCCACGAGGTTGTCCCCATCCTGCGCCAGCACTGCGCCCAATGCCACGCCGGCGAGAAGCGCAAGGGCGGGTTCTCGATGAACACCCGGGAATCGTTCCTGGCCGGAGGCGAGAATGGCCCGGTGGCTTCGGCCGACCGGAGCTCCGATTCCGTTTTGATCCGGCGGCTGCTTTCCGAGGATCCGGACTTCCGGATGCCGCCGGAAGGCGAACGGGTTTCGGCGGAACAGATCCAGCGGCTGCGGCAATGGATCGACGACGGACTGGTCTGGACGCCGGGGTTCGCGTTCAAGAAACCGGCATACGATCCGCCGCTGCGGCCGAGGCAGGTGGAACTGCCGCCGGCGGCGGAGGGCCGCCCCCACCCCGTGGACCGCATCCTCGATGCCTACCTGCTCGAGCGCAACAAACCCCGCCCGGGCCCCATCGGCGACGGGGCGTTCCTGCGCCGTGCCAGCCTCGACTTGATCGGGCTGTTGCCAACCCCGGAAGCCCTGGAACGGTTCGTGTCGGACCAGACGCCGGACAAGCGGACCCGCCTGGTGCGTGAACTGCTGGCGAACGACCTGGCCTACACCGAGCACTGGCTGACGTTCTGGAACGACCTGCTGCGCAACGACTACACCGGGACGGGATATATCGACGGCGGCCGGAAGCAGATTTCAGCGTGGCTCTATCGTTCGTTGCAGGAAAACAAGCCGTATGACCGGATGGTGCGCGAGTTGGTCGCGCCCGCGCCCGAAAGCGAAGGATTCGCCCGGGGCATCCGGTGGCGGGGCGAGGTCAGCGCAGGACAGAGCGTGCCGGTGCAGTTCGCGCAAAGCGTGGGCCAGGCCTTTCTCGGCATCAACCTCAAGTGCGCCTCCTGTCACGACAGCTTCATCGACCGCTGGAAACTCGAGGAGAGCTTCGGCCTGGCGGCAATCTACTCGGACAAGCCACTGGAGCTGCATCGCTGCGACAAAGCGCTGGGGCGAATGGCCCAGCCGGCCTGGCTCTTTCCGGAACTGGGCCAGGTGGATGCCTCCCGGCCCCCCGCCGAACGCCTGCGGCAACTGGCCGCCCTCATCACCCACCCCGAAAACGGGCGGCTCGCCCGCACCCTGGCCAACCGGCTTTGGCGCCTCCTGATGGGGCGCGGCATCGTTCATCCGCCGGACGCGATGCAGTCGGAGCCGTGGAACGCGGATTTGCTCGATTGCCTGGCCGCGCATCTGGCGGCCAACCAATACGATCTCAAGAAACTGCTGGAGTTCATCTGCGCCTCGCAGGCGTATCAATCGCAAACCGAGGCGGTGGAAGCCGGCTCCGAGGATCACGCCTACGTGTATGGCGGTCCCCGGCCGCGCCGGCTCACCGCCGAGCAATTCGTGGACGCCGTCTGGCAGATCACAGGCGCCGCGCCGCAGAAGCACGACGCGCCCGTGGTTCGCGGCGGGACGAACGCGTCCGCCGGCGCGAAACTTCAGCTCGCCGGCCGATGGGTTTGGGCCTCGAGCGCGCGCGAGGGCTCGCTTCCCCCAGCCGGGGAGGCCATCAGCCTGAGAAAGAAGTTCGAACTCGATCGCCGCCCCGTCCAGGCGGGCGCCGCCATCACCTGCGACAACAGCTACGTCCTCTACATCAACGGCCGAAAGGCGCAGTCGGACGAGAACTGGGAGCAAGCCGAGGCCGTCGTCCTGGATTCCTTCCTGGTCGAGGGCCGCAACGAGATTCTGATCGTGGCCCGAAATGGCGGGGCCGAGCCCAACCCGGCTGGCGTCTGGTTCGAGGCCCGGCTGCGCTTTGCGGACGGCGCCGAACGAACCCTGGCCACGGACGGTTCGTGGGAATGGACGCGCGCGTTGCCGGACGGACAGGGGCGATTCGCGCAGGAGCCTGCGGACTGGCAGGCGGCGGTGGTGTTGGCAGACCCCGCCATCTGGAATGCGCGTTTGGGCGGCGCGCTGGCCCCGGTTCTGGCGCAGGCGGCGCTTGCCCCCCGGGCGATGGTGCGCGCCTCGCTGATGAACAGCGACCTGCTGATGCGCGCCCTGGGCCGGCCGAACCGCGAGCAGATC
>JAKLEJ010000383.1 GCA_022711695.1 Verrucomicrobiota bacterium
GCTTCTGCATGGCCCGGAGGATTTCCGGGATATTGTCCACATGCACCATCGGGCCATGGGCGTTGAGCACCTCGATGAACCGGCTCATGTGAGTGCCCTTGAAATGCCGGGGCAGGTCCACAAACAGGCCCACGGTGGCGATGGTGTTCTGCACCACCCGGGCCTTGTCGCGAATCCGGATGGGGAAGCGCAGCCCCCGCACGCCCACCTTGTTGATGGGCAGATCGCGGTGGTCCGGCTCGCTCTGTTTATCGTGCATCGGCTTGTTTTTGACCATAACCTCATTGGGGCTCTCCCCGAAATTCGCGTCCCACCATAACCCCTTGCCCCCCTTTTGCAAACACTGGAATCCGCGCCGCGCGTCTCCGGGGCGAAGAAAGGATGGCGCACGGACGCGGCATCGACTACAACTCCGCTGTGAACAGCGACCGCGCCCGGACTGGAATGCCGATCGGATTATGATCATCAGCCGAACCCCTTTGCGGATGAGCTTTGTGGGGGGCGGCAGCGACCTGCCCGCCTTCTGCCGCCGTTTCGGCGGGGCCGTGGTTTCCACCGCCATCGACAAATACGTGTACGTGACGGTCAACCCCAAGTTTGACCACCGCATCCGCGTGAGCTACTCGAAGACCGAAGAGGTGGGCGCCGTGGCCCGCATCCGGCATCCTTTGGTTCGCGAATCCATGAAGTTCCTGGGAGTCGAAGGCGGGCTCGAGATCACCTCGATCGCCGACATTCCCTCGCGCGGGTCAGGGCTGGGCTCCTCGAGTTCGTTCACGGTGGGACTGCTCCACGCCCTGCACGCCAGCGCCGGCCGTTATGCCGGGGCCGAGCAGCTTGCCTCCGAGGCCTGCGCCATCGAAATCGAGAAATGTGGCGAGCCCATCGGGCGCCAGGACCAGTACGCGGCCGCCTACGGCGGCTTCAACTTCATCGAGTTCCACCCCGACGACTCGGTATCCGTCAACCCCATCGTCTGCCGGCGGGAGACGCTGCGGCGAATGCAGGAGAACATTCTCGTGTTCTTCACAGGCATCACCCGTCGCGCGGGGGGCGTGCTCCGGCGCCAGCAGGAAGTCGTGGCCGGCCAGCGCCGCAAACAGCAAGCCATGAAAGAAATGGTGCGGCTGGCGCACGAGTTGCGGCGGGAGATCCAGCAGAACAACCTGGACGCGTTCGGAGAACTGCTTCACCGGAACTGGGAACTCAAGCGCGGGATCACCGCCGACATCAGCACTCGCGCCATCGACGCCTGGTACGAGGCGGCGCGGCGCGAGGGGGCGCTGGGCGGAAAACTCCTCGGGGCCGGCAGCGGGGGCTTCCTGATGTTCTACGCCCCGCGCGAGCGGCACGAGGCCATCGCGCGGGCGCTGGCGGGGCTCAGGCGGGTGGAGATGGGCTTCGAGCCCGAAGGCAGCAAGATCATCTTCGTGCATCGCTGACCCGCCGCCCGGCAGGGCGGCCGATCACTCGAGCTTCCGCAGGCCCGCCAGAAATCGAGCCTGGGTCGTTTCCCAGGAATTCTCGCGCTTGAATGCGGCCAGGTCCATGCGATCGAGGTAATTGTCGCCCTGGCGCATGGCCCGCAGCTCCCGGTCAGCGGCCTCCTGGAAGGCTTCCAGATCGAACGGCGGCACATAGCGGGCGAAGTCGCCGAAGAGGGGGCGATAGTTCGGCAGGTCGTAGGCCAGCACCGGCGTGCCGGCAACGATGCTCTCGCCGATCACCCGCGGGCTGCCCTCGTGTTTGCTCGGCATGAGAAAGAGCCGGCTGGCTTTGAACAGGCGAATCTTCTCCTCCTCGGACACAAAACCGGAAAACTCGACCGCACCGTCCAGGCCGCGCTGCCGGATTTCGGGTTCGAGTCCCTCGCGAACGTTGCCGATGAAGATGGCGCGCAAGTCCGGCAGACGCCGCCGCAGGTGGGCCAGGGTGTCGAGCAGATCGGCGATTCCCTTCTGCCGGTGCACCCGGCCGATACAGACCACGTCATAAACGCGTTGTTGCGGCGGGACCGCTTCGTTGGCCGCGACCTCCAGGCCGTAGGAGAGCCCGGTCATTTCCTCCTCGCGGAACCCCAGGCGCTGCAGCCGCGGGCGCATCAGCGGATGCAGGCAAAAGATGTGGCGACAGGCGCAGCCGGCAAACCGGCGCAGGCTGTGCTCCTGGCTGGCCCAGTAGTGCAGCGAGGCCAGGCGCAGGGCGTCCACGTCCGGCCGCCCGCGGGTCAAAATCTGGCCGAACGCGGGGGCCTCCATGTGCAGGACCATGAGCTTGCGGCGGGCCGCGGCACGCACGGCGGGGAGGACGTCGAACCAGTAATCGCTCACCGCGTACACATAATCCTCCGGCCCGGCCTGCCGCAGCAGTCTCAAGGTCCGGCGATAGCGGCCCCAAAAATCCCGGAATAGGGAGAGCTGCCCTGGCAGCGCTCCGGTGTTCACCCGGGGCATGGCGGCGTCATCCGTCAGGGTGACGGTCCCCGGGGCGCGTCGCCGGGCAAGGACCTCGGCCAGCGCATGCCCGCCGAAGTAACGCAGATCGTACCCCGCCGCGGCGGCGCCTTCGGCCAGCTTCAGGAAATGGATATCGCCCCCGGCGATGGTCGTCATGAACACGCCGTTGGCGATAAGATGGATCTTGCGCATATCGGGCCGGGCGCATCCTCGCCTTGGGGCAACTGCCCAGGCAAGCCCGATCTGGAAAACAGGCAGCCCGGGAGCAGGAAGCGTGGGCCGAACCGAATGGCCCCGCGGAGATTCGGGTTAAGCTTGCCGCAAATCGAAAAAAGCCCATGCTATGCGGGTGCGTGTTGTGAAGGTCCCCCTGGGGGACAGGACATATTCCATCCAAATCGGGGAGGGGCTTCTGGCCCGGCTCGGTCCGGAATGTCGGCGGCTGCGATTGGGCAACCGTTGCGCCCTGATCACGGACGCCACCGTGGCCCGATGGCACGCGCCGGCGGCTGAGGCCAGCCTGCGCCGCGCCGGCTTCGACTGCCTGCGCGTCACCGTTCCCGCCGGCGAAAAGGCCAAGAGCCTCGGGCATCTCGAGGACTGCTGCGACCAGTTGGCAAAACACCGGCTCGAGAGGAAGTCCTTCATCGTCGCCCTGGGCGGCGGCGTCGTGGGAGACCTGGCGGGTTTCGTGGCCGCCACTTACTTGCGTGGAGTGCCGTTCGTCCAGGTTCCCACCACCCTGCTGGCGCAAGTGGACAGCTCCGTGGGAGGAAAGGTCGCGGTGAACCTGAAAGCCGGGAAGAACCTGGTGGGCGCATTTTACCAGCCCCGGCTGGTGTTGTGCGACCTGGACACGCTCCGCACCCTGCCGCGGCGCGAGTACCGCGCCGGGTTGGCCGAGGTGGTCAAATACGGGATCATCCGCGACGCCGCCCTGTTCCGCCGTCTCGAAGGCGACCTGCTCCGACTGCTCGAACTGGACCCCGCGACCGTGGCGGCGGTGGTGGCCCGCTGCTGCCAGATCAAGGCCGAGGTGGTGGGCCAGGACGAAACCGAAAGCGGGCTGCGGGCCATCCTGAATTTTGGGCATACCATCGGGCACGCCATCGAGAACTCGGCGGGCTACGGCAAATACCTGCACGGCGAAGCCATCGCCATCGGCCAGGCGGCGGCGGCGTGGCTTTCGCAGCGGCTCCTGGGCTTGCCGGCGCGGGACGCCGACCGCATCGTCGATCTGCTCCAGGCGGCCGGCCTGCCAGTCCGGCTCCCGCTGCCTGGAGCGCGCCGCGCCCGCCTGCTTCAGGCCATGAAGCTGGACAAGAAAGTCAGCGCCGGCGAGGTGCGGTTCGTGCTGGCCCGGAGGCTGGGCGAGGCGGTGTGGGGCCAGTCCGTGTCCGCGGCGCCGCTCGATGAAGCCCTGGCCGCGGTGGCCGGGCCGGCGCCGAAACGAAACCGGACGAAGAGGAGTTGAGTATGGCGGCAGTAAGCGAAACCATCGTGCGCGAATATTTCGAGCTGCAGGGCTTCTTTGTCCGGCAGCAGCGCAAGTTCATCGCCCCCTCGCGGCAGGAGGACGACGAGATCGA
>JAKLEJ010000384.1 GCA_022711695.1 Verrucomicrobiota bacterium
CAGGCCGGGGCGAAGGCGGTCGTCAGCCACCAGCACCGCTACGGCAAACATTACCGGAAGGTGAAGGAGCTCGTGGCCAGCGGCGCCCTGGGCCGGGTCCACACCGTCTATGGCAGCGCCACCGGGTGGATGACCCACATGCTCTCGCACCTGATCGACTACACCTGCTGGTTCAACGAGTACGCGCCGGGCGCCTGGGCCATGGCGCAGGCGGCGGGCCGCGCCAAGCTGGGCGACAACCATCCTTCCCCGGATTACATCGGGGGCTTCGTGCAGTTCGCCAACGGGGTGCGCGGCCTCTACGAGTGCGGAGCGGGAGCGCCGGACCAGCCGGAAGTGGCCAAATGGTGGGGCAAGAACCGCATCGGCGCGCAGGGCACGGAAGGCTTTGCCGAGGTGCTGACCAACGGCGGCTGGCGCGCTGTCACCCGCAGCGGCGGGTTCCAGTCCGGAGACGGGGCCATGAATTACGACCTGGACATGCCGCCTTACATCCAGGAAATGGCCGACTGGCTGGATGACAACGGCAAGCCTCATCCGTGCAACTTCGAGCATGCCTGCCTGGGGGCGGAGATCATGCTGGCCATGCAGCGCAGCGCGGCCGAAGGCGGCCAGGTGGCGCTGCCGTTGGCGGCGGGAGCTGACGAGCAGGCGCTGCTCAAAGCCAGGCTGGGCGAACAGCGGGTGCTGACGTCCTGCGAGCAGAACAAGAAAGAGTTTGGTTTGGAGTGACACGACAGAAGCAAGGGCGAACGGGCCCTGCCAGCGGTCCGTTCGCCTTTCTTCTTCCCGGGTGAGCCGCCGGCGCCGGCGGCAGCCCCGCCGGGGATGCGTTTTGTGCGTGCCCTTGACCGGCAACCCTGATTGAATTGCGTCTGTGGAAGCGATCATACGACCCACGGCGGAAGCGGCCGCCGACCTGGCGGCGCGGATCATCGCCCGCGAGCTTCGGGCCAATCCACACCTGGTGCTGGGTCTGGCCACCGGCCGCACCATGGAAACGGTCTATTCCCGGCTGGTGCGCATCCACCGCGAGGAAAAGCTGGATTTCTCCCTCTGCCGGACGTTCAACCTGGACGAATACGTGGGCCTGCCGGGCAGCGACCGGCACTCCTACCGGCACTATATGAATCACCATCTGTTCCTGCAGGTGAACATCGACCTGCGGAACACGCACCTGCCCGACGGCATGGCCGCCAACCTGGAGGCCGAGTGCGAGCGCTACGAGCGCCTGATTTCCAAGTTCGGCGGCATCAACCTGCAGCTCCTGGGGATCGGGCGGACCGGCCATCTCGGGTTCAACGAGCCGCTGTCCGCGCTGCGCTCGCGCACGCGGGTGAAGGCGCTTTCGCCGATCACCCTGGCCCAGAACGCGCCCCTGTTCCAGGAGCCGGCGCAGATGCCCCGGCGGGCCATCACCATGGGGGTGGGCACCATCCTGGAGTGCCAGCGCTGCCTGCTGCTGGCCACCGGCGCCGAGAAAGCCGACATCGTGGCCAAGGCCGTCGAGGGGCCGATCACCTCGATGATCTCGGCCACCGCGCTGCAACTGCATTCCCGCTGCACCGTGGTGGTGGATGAAGCCGCGGCCGCCCGCCTGCAGGAGGCGGATTACTACCGCTGGATTTTCGAAAACGAACCGGAATGGGAAGCCTTCCGGTAAGACCTGTCCGCTCGCTCAACCTCAAACCGCAACAAACCATCATGCAGTCCAACACCTCCTCCAACTCCGAACGCAAAGTCAACGTGGGCGTGGTCGGCCTCGGGTTCATGGGCATGACCCACATCCGCAGCTACCAGCAGATTCCCGCCGCCCGCATCGTGGCGGTCTGCGACGCGGTCCGCCTGCCCGTCAATGGCGTCCTCAGCGGCGTCACCGGCAACATTTCCGGGTCCGACGCCATCCAACTGGGTCCCGAGGTCAAGGCCTACCGGGCGCTGGACGAGATGCTGGCCAACCCGGAGGTGGACCTGGTGGACCTGTGCGTGCCCACGCCGCTGCATGTGCCCCAGGCGGTTTCGGCGCTGCGCTCCGGCAAGCACGTCATCTGCGAGAAGCCGCTGGCGCGCAACGGGGCGCAGGCGCGGGAAATCCTCAAAGCCGCCCAGGCGGCCAAGGGGTTCTTCATGCCGGCCATGTGCATGCGGTTCTGGCCCGGATGGTCCTGGCTGCGCCAGGCCGTCCAGGAGAACGCCTACGGCAAAGTGCTGGCCGCGCGTTTTCGCCGGGTGTCCGAGCCGCCCGGCTGGAGCCGGGACAGCTATTTCAAGGGCGACCAGTCCGGCGGCGCGCTCCTGGACCTGCACATCCACGACACCGACTTTGTGCAGTTCCTGTTCGGCCGGCCGCTCAGCGTGTATTCGAGCGGCGTCACCAAGTTCAGCGGCGCGGTGGACCACGTCATCACCCAGTACCAGGTGAAAGGCGGCGCGGTCGTTCACGCCGAGGGCACCTGGATCATGAACCAGGGCCACGGATTCAACATGGCCTACACCCTGACCTTCGAGCGCGCCACGGTCGATTTCGATCTGAGCCGGGGCGCCGAACCCCTGCGGGTGTTCGAGGAGGGCAAGGGGGCGCAGCCCCTCAAGTGCGAGGGTTCGGACGGCTACGTGGGCGAGCTCACGCACATGGTCGAGTCCATTCTCAAGGGAACACCGCCCTCGACCGTCACCGGGGCCGACGGCTGCAGCGCGGTCGAGATTTGCGAAGCCGAAGAGCAGTCTGTCAAGACCGGCCAGGTGGTCAAACTCTGAACGGCCTTCCCCGGGAAGAAGTCGAGCTACGGCGCGGGGGCGACGCGTCTCCAGGCCGCCACGAACATGCCGTTTCCGCGCAGATCCTCCGGCCAGAACCACCGGCGGGGGGCCGAAGGCCTGCCCGGCTGAACCAGGTCCGGCAGCGGCAAGGGCTCGAAGCCTGCCAGTTGGGCGTCGATGTCCTCGGCCACGCCCTGGGTTTCCGAGCGCGACAACGTGCAGGCGGCATAGACAAGCCGGCCGCCCGGTTTGACCGCGGCGGCGGCATGAAGGAGCAGGCGTTTCTGGATTTCGGCCAGTTCGCGAACGTCCTCCGGGGTGGTGGTCCAGCGGGCGTGGGGATTGCGCTGCCAGGTGCCGATGCCGCTGCAGGGCGCGTCCACCAGCACCCCGTCGAAGCGGGTGCGGGTGGGCAGACGCTCGCCGCCATCCCAGAAGGCGGCGCGGTAATTGAAGCAGCGCGCCCGGGCCGCGCGCGCCTTCAAGCGCTTAAGCCGCCACTCGGCGCGGTCCGTCGCCCAGATCAGTCCCTTGTTTTCCATCAGCTCGGCCAGGTGCAGCGTCTTGCCGCCCTCGCCGGCGCAGGCGTCCCACCAGGTCTGACCCGGCTGGGGATCGCAAAGGATGCTCACGGCCTGTGAGGAGATGTCCTGGATCTCGAACCGGCCGGTCTGGAACTCCTTCCGGTGAAAGAGATCCTGGTCGCCGAAATACCAGACGGCGTCCGGGAGCCCGCAGGCCTTGGCCTGGCGCAAGGCGGCGGCCAATTCCCCGGCGGCCCCGCGGCGGGCCCGCAGCCACAGGATCGGTTCGGCCTGAATCGCTCGAACCCAGCTCGCCGCCACCTCGATCTCGCCTGACGCCCAGGCGGGCAGGCTGCGGGTCAGCAGCTTTTCATCGGAGAAGGTCTCCGGGCGCTCGGCAAAGCCGGAGGCCAGCTCGGCGGCCCGCTTGAGCTGGGACTCGAGGCGGCGGCGCGGGTCCAGCCACCCCTGCCAGCGATAGTAGCTGAACACCAGGCGGCTCACTTCGCGCGATTGTCCGCGCGAGATGGCCCTCAGCTTGTGAAAGGTCTCGCGCAGCACCAGGTCTGCCGGATGCGATTTGTCCGCCTTGCGGATGACCTCCGCCGCCAGGGCGTGGGTGTCGATGCCGGGGGCTCGCGCCGGGGCGGCGGTCTCTTGTCGCTCGAGTGGAAGCGTCATGATTCAGGTCTGCGGGACGGTTCGTGAAACCGCACGGGGCCCGTT
>JAKLEJ010000385.1 GCA_022711695.1 Verrucomicrobiota bacterium
TTCTGTTCAGCAAGGCGACGCGGCAGGCGGCGCGATGGGTGCTGGCAGTGCCCGAGCAATCCCCCATCCGCTCGGTGAAGGACCTGCAGGGCAAGCGCATCGCCACCGAGGTGGTGAACCTGACCCGCCAATGGCTGCGCCGCCACAAAGTGAAGGCGGAGGTGGAATTCTCCTGGGGCGCCACCGAGGTGAAGGCGCACGAACTGGTCGATGCCATCGTCGAGATCACCGAGACGGGCTCCTCGCTGCGGGCCAACAAGCTGCGGATTGTCGATACCCTGCTTTCCTCGACTCCCCGGCTGATCGCCAATCGACAGTCCTGGAAGAACAAGTGGAAGCGCAAGAAGATCGAAACGCTGGCATTGCTCCTGAAAGGCGCCCTGGAGGCGGAAGCCAAGGTGGGGCTGAAGATGAACATTGCCGAGAAGAACCTGGATTCGCTGCTCCAGAGCCTCCCTGCCCTGCGCAACCCGACCATCTCGCGCCTGAGCCAAGCCGGCTGGGTGGCGGTCGAGACGATCATCGACGAGCACGTCGTGCGCGAGTTGATTCCCCAGCTCAAGGAAGCCGGGGCCGAGGGAATCATTGAATATCCCCTGAACAAGGTAGTATACTGAATTTGTTTTAGACGTATGGGTTCACTCAAGAAACGCCGCAAAGCGAAAATCAACAAGCACAAACGCCGCAAGAAGCTTCGCCAGCATCGCCACAAGAAGCGCACCTGGCAGAAGTAGATTCGATCGGGCGGCGGCGGCGGCGCATTGGGCGCCGCGTCGCCTTCCGGCTTGCGCCATTCCCCGGGCCGAAGCGGCGTGGGGAGAGGTGGTGTTTGTCAGCGAAGGATTCTCGCGATTCCTGCGGCGGTTTTTTTGTGTCCCGGCATGACCGCTGCCCGAGAGGCGGCCCGGGTGGAACCGATGAGCGCGGCCAGGCCGCGATGCCCGGCGGGGAACTTCGCCGCCGGTTGTAGAAGCCGCAAAGCGCGGCTATCCTGACACAACATGCGATTGGTCATACAGTGCGCAGCCCTGCTGGCGGCCGCCTTGATGGCCGGCGGATGCCGCAACCCGGCAAAGCCGGTCCAACCCGGGGGCCGGCCGCCCGCCGCGGCCGCCGGGGCCTCGGAGCGGTCCGCGGGCGACAGCCGCAGTCTGGAGGACCGGGCCGAGGCCAACGCCCGGTTCATGGCCGGGATCAGCCACGAACTGAATGACGAGCCCAACGCGGCCCTGGACGATTTCTACCGCGCGGCCATGGCCGATCCAGGCAACGAGGCGCTGGTCCTGGATCTCTCGACCCGCTTCATTGTCCTGAAGCGTTACGACCAGGCCATCAAGCTGCTGGAAAAGGCGCTGTCCCAACCCGACGCCTCGGCGCTGCTGGACGCGCGGCTGGCCTTCGTGCAATTGCAGATGGGCAAGACGAACGCAGCCATCCGTTCGAACCAGAAGACCCTCGCCAAAGCCCCGCGATCGATCCTGGGCTACCAGAGCCTCTACCAGATACACCTGCAGTCGGGGCAAACCAACGAGGCCCGGAAGCTCCTCGAGCAGGCGGCCCGGGTCCCAAATCCCAGCGCCGAATTCCTGATCGAGCTCTCCGAGATGCTCTTCGTCCAGAGCGGGGTGTCCAGGGACGCCGGCGACCGCTACAAGGCCAGGGCGCGTGAGGCCCTGGACCAGGCCGCCAAGACAAACCCGACCAATTTCTTTGTTCTGCAAAAGCTGGCGGACGGTTTCACGCAATTGGGCGAGCGCAAACAGGCGGCGGCCATCCTGATGAGAGTGCAGGAGCTTTATCCGGATTTGCCCACGGTCCGGGAACGGCTGGTGAACCTGTATCTGCGAGAGCGCGACAACAAGAACGCCGCCGAGCAACTGGAGGCGATCATCCGGGAGAATCCGACCGATCCTCAGGCGTATTACCTGCTGGGGATGATCGCCTTTGACGAGCGGAAGTACAAGGAGGCGGCGGAGGCCTTTCGCAAGACGCTGCTGCTCAAGCCGGAGTACGAGCCGGCCTATTACGAGCTGGCGATCTGCAAGATCAATCTCGAAGCGCCCCGGGAAGCGCTCGAGATCCTGTCGGGCGCCCGGCAGCGGTTCAAGGAGACTTTCCTGGTGGAATACTGCTCGGCCCTGGCTTACATGCGCCTGAAGGACTACACCAACGCGGTCCGAAATCTGACCGCGGCCGAAGTGATCGCCTCAGCCACGGACACCAACCGGCTCACGCACGTCTTCTATTTTCAACTGGGTTCGGCCTGTGAAAGGGCCGGCCGGTGGACCGAGGCGGTGGACAACCTGCGGAAGTGTCTGCGCCTGTCGCCCGAGTTCGCCGAGGCGCTCAACTACCTGGGCTACATGTGGGCGGAGAAGGGCGTGAACCTCGCCGAGGCCCGCGGGATGATCGAGCGCGCCGTCAAACAGGAGCCGGACAACGCCGCCTTCATCGACAGCCTGGCATGGGTTCTCTTCAAACAGGGGGAGCCGCGCGAAGCGCTGCGGCACATGCAGAAGGCCCTGGACCTGACCGAGGAGCCCGACCCAACCCTCTACGACCACCTGGGCGACATCCATGCCGCCTTGAAAGACATGGAGAAGGCCCGGGAAGCCTGGCGCAAAGCGTTGAGCCTGGAGCCCAGCCCGGAAATCCGGAAGAAGCTCGATTCTTCCCGTCCCTGACCGCGCATGGGCAACGTCTTCTCGCGCCATTACACCCGGGATGAGGCTCGCGCCCTGCTGCCCCAAGTGCGGGACTGGCTCCGGCAGTTGAACGAGCGCCGGTTCGTAGCCGAGAAGACGGAACGGCGCCTCAGCCATCTGCTGCAGAGCGGCGCGGACGCCGGCGGCGACACCGTGAACGAGTTGATGCGCTGCCTGGCGGCCATGAAGGAGATCCACCTCGAATTCGAGCGCCGCGAGATCCAGGTGAAGGACCTGGAGCGGGGGTTGGTGGACTTCCCCGCCCTGCTGGGCGGCCGCGAGGTGTTCCTCTGCTGGGAACAGGACGAGCCGGACATCGAATTCTGGCACGACCTCGATGCGGGTTTCGCCGGACGCGAGCGGCTCTGACCCGACAACGCGCGGCGCCGGTCTCAGTCGCCGCCCCGAACCGTGTTCAGCAGGGCGTCGAGGTTTTCTTCGGGCGTTTCCACTGCAAGCGTGCAGCCGCTGCTGAGGACAAACCGGCGATGACCGGACTGGCGGACCGCCTCGAGCGCGCGAAGGCAGGCGCGGCGGACGTCGCCCGGAGCGCCTTGCGCGAGAATCCCCACCGGATCGAGGTTTCCCCACAAAACCTTGCCCGGACCGGCCAGGCGGATCGCCTGCCGCAAATCCACCAGATGGTCGATTTCCAGAACATCGGCGCCGCTGGCGGCCATATCCCCCAGGAGGGGCAGAGCCCGCCCGCAGATGTGCAGAGAGACGGGGCGGGGCGAAACGGACTTGAGCGCGGCGATCAACCGCCGCTCGAAAGGCCAGGCCAGCTCCCGGTAGAGGCGGGGGCCGATCAAGCCCGCGGGGGAATCGCCCCCGCTGAGCATATCCGCGCCGGCGCGGCTCAGCGCGCGCCCATACTCGATCCCCTGCTCCAGACACCGTTCCATGAGGGCCTCCACGAAGGGCCGGTCCTCAACCAGCCTGACCATGATCTCGTTCAGGCCCATCAATGAAGCGGCGAGCGAGAACGGATACTGGTCGAAGCACGCCACGACGAAAGCGTCTTTTCCCAGGGCTTGCACGACACGCTCGAGCGCTTCGAGGAGCAGAGGACACCGCCCGGCCAGCGCGCCCCCGGCAGGAGGGAGGCGATCCAGATCGCGCGCGGTTCGCACCAGGGGGGGGGCCATCCCGCCCAGGGGTTGATCCTCGGCGGTTGCGCCCACCCTGGCGCCCAACGCCTCCGCGCTCACCCAGGTGTCCGCCAAGACCCAAACCGCATCGGGCCGAAATCGCTCCCAGAAACGGATCACGGATTCCGCCA
>JAKLEJ010000386.1 GCA_022711695.1 Verrucomicrobiota bacterium
GAGGCCGCTGCCCGGGGGTTTCCGGAAACTTGAGCATGGCGTGGTGGCCCAGGTTCATCGGCCCGCTCATCCCGGAGAGGGTGTGCCGGCAATAGACCACGTTCTGGCCGTCCACCAACCGGATCTCCTTGTCCACGCGCCCGGGGCGGACCGACGTGCGAAGACTCAAGCGCAGAGTGGACTGCCCCGCTTCCTGCTCGAGCGACTCGAACCGCCAGCGGGCGTTGGCCGTCTCGCCATGCGGCGGATGCCGTTCGCCGCGGCACGGCTGGCTGTTGCCTCCAAAGGGCAGGCAGAAGAAATCCCCGCGGAGCACCCGCAGCAGCGGCGGCAGCGTCGGGTCCGCCTTCTCCTCCGTCCATGGCGCCACCGAGAAGGGCTGTATCTGTCGGCGGCGTCGCTCGAAAGTGACCGGCCCGAGGTGCCCGCCCTGGACGGTGACCCAGGCTTCGACATCTCGAGAGGCGACGCGCCAGGACGCCTGGCCCCGCATGATCGTTGTGCTGCCGGATGGTGATTTCATGGCTGAATCTTTCTCGCAACCTAACCCATAACGCCGCTGTCAGCAATAAGGATCTTGGCGCTCCGGCGCCAGCGGCATTAGCCCGGGTTGGATCCAGGCTCGGGCGGCGGAATCGCCCGGCAGAGCGCCTTCCCCGCCGGGCCCGCGGAGATCGGCTGCGCGGAAGACCACCCGGGGGCGGCCGGCGCCAGGCTTCTCCGTCAGGAGTCCAGGTCAGGCTTCCACGAGCCACCGCGCCTGGCGCAGCACTGCCCGGTTGGTCCCCTTCGTCAATTCGTACCAGATCGTCAACAGGGAGCCGTCCTCGAGCTCCACCGTGCTGGGATAGCCCAGATCTCCCGACGTCCCGTCGCGCGAGACCGTCAGCGGGGCCGACCACGACCGGCCGTGGTCGAGGCTCAGCCGGGCCTGGTTGCCAAAGGGCTCGCGACGGTGCCCGTAGGTCATGAGCAGCCGGCCGTCGCGCAGCCGGAGCAGATGCGAAGGCAGCCCCCAGACGCCGATGGGCTTGGGCAAGGACCACGTCCGCCCTCCGTCGTCCGATTCGCACTGCAGGGTCTCGTTCGGGTTCGCTGCATTGTGGTTTCGGATGTGGACGAGGATGCGGCGGTCGGCGGTTTCGACCGCATGCAATTCGTGGTAGTTGGCGGCGTTGTCCCCCGGGCGCGTCGGGATGGCCGCCAGCCACTTCCACGTCTGCCCGTCATCCTCCGACACGCAGACGCCGGTGCGCTTGTCGCCGGTCCAAAGCTCTTTGCCGGCGTAGAGCAGCCGGCCGTCGGCGAGCTGCGTCGGTCCGTGCGGACTGTTGACGATCGAGGAGTAGCGCGCCGACCAGGTCACGCCGCCGTCGGTCGAGCGGATCATCCACTGGCCCAGTTCCGCCTGGCGTTGCGCGGGGCTGAGGCGTCGATGGGCGGCCTGCCACTGCTTGAGCCGGGCGGCCGGCCAGGCATTCGCGCTGTCCGGCGGCCGCTTCTCCGCGCCGCTGAGGATGGGCTCATAGGCCAGCGAGGTGAAGGTCGTGACCAGCAGGGCGCCCTGGCGGGTTTCGAGCGCGCCGGCGTCCCGGTCGTCGATGGGCCCGTCCAGCAGCACCTGGGGCCAGCTCCAGTTCTCGCCCCGGTCCTGCGAGACCATCGTCTCGACCCGCCCAAACGGGCACACGTGGTCCTCTCGCCCGCCAGAATAAACCACCAGAAGCTGGCCGCTGGCCCTCCGGATCACCGTGGGCCAGCCGTGGTAGAGCGCGCGCTGCTGGCTGATGATCTTCGTTTCCAAAAGCCGGGCTCCTGGCTCGGCCGCCGCCCGGGCATGCCATCCGCCGGCCGCGGCTGCGGACGCCAGGGCGGTTGCGCGCAGAAACTGCCGGCGATTCAGCCGCGAGTTCGAGAACGTTCCATGTGTCATCATTTGCCTGAGAATTGTTCTTTTGGGGCCGGGCGCAACTCAAAAGAAAGCCGATTGCGAAGGGGGCCGGCCTGACGCATAGTGGCGGCATGGCTCTGAAGGTCCTGATCGCTCCCGACAAATTCAAAGGGACGCTCAGCGCGCGCGCCGCCGCCGAAGCGATGGCTCGGGGATGGAGCCGGGAGCGCCCTGAGGATCGGATCGAACTGCTGCCCATCAGCGACGGCGGCGATGGATTTGGCGAACTGGTGAGCGCGATCGCGGGCGCGGAAGCGCGGCGCTGCCGCACGGTGGATGCCGCGCATCGGTCCTGCGAAGGCCAATGGTGGCTGGAGGCCCGATCCCGGCTGGCGATCATCGAGGCGGCGCGGGTCAACGGGCTGGCGCTGTTGCCGGCCGGGAAATATCACCCGTTCGAGCTGGATACGTGGGGATTGGGCGCGCTGTTCGAAGCGGCGGCCGCGGCCGGGGCCCGGCGCTGCCTGGTCGGCATCGGCGGCAGCGCCACCAACGACGCCGGCTTTGGGCTCGCCCGGGCGCTGGGTTGGGTCTTTCTCAACGACTGCGGCCGCGTCATCGAGCGCTGGACCGAACTGCACTCCCTGAGCCAGTTCCGGTTTCCTCCCGCCTGGCCTCGCTTCGAGGAGGTGGTGGTGGCAGTGGATGTGCGGAATCCGCTGCTGGGGCCTGAGGGTTGCACGCGAATCTACGGGCCGCAGAAAGGGCTGAAGGAAGAGGATTTCATGTTCGCGGAGCGTTGCCTGGGACGATTGGCCGAAGTGGCCCGGCGGGAACTGCGCGCGGACCTGGCCAGTCAGCCCGGCTCGGGGGCCGCCGGCGGGCTGGGGTTCGGATTGCTGGCCTTCCTGGCGGCCCGCCTCGAGCCGGGCTTCGCCGTTTTTGGCCGTCATGCCCGTTTGTGGGACCGTTTGGCGGACGCTCACCTGGTCGTGAGTGGGGAAGGGGCGATCGACGCGTCCACGCTGATGGGCAAAGGCGTGGGCGAACTTGCCGAAGGGTGTCGAAGACGCGGTTTGCCCTGCCTGGCGCTGGCGGGAAGGGTGGCCGATCGTGAGCAGGCCCGGCGGCGCTTTGCCCGGGTTTACGCCATGACTCCGGATCTGACCGAGCCGGCGCGGGCCTTGGCGGAGCCGGCCGCCTGGCTGGAGCGCCTGGCGGCCCAGGCCGCCCGCGAATGGCGGGCCGAGCCGGTTCGCGATCCCGCCTCGATTCCAACCCCATGAGCGCTTCACTCAACCTCGAGGACCATCTGGGCGATGTTGTTCGCAAGGCGCGCGCCAACGCCGGCGCAACCCTGGCGTCGGTCGCGCGGGCGGCCGGTTTGACGGCATCCGAGTTGGCGCTGTTCGAGGAGTCGGGACATCCGCCCCGGCCGATCCAGTTTGGGGCGCTCGGAGCAGCGTTGGGGCTGAACCCGGCCCGGCTGGAGGCCCTGGCGGCCGGTTGGCGACCGCGTCCCCGGGATCTCGATCGATGGCGTCGCCTGCGGCAGATCGCCACCACCCAGGGAGGCAACACCGTCAATTGTTTCCTGGTTTGGGATGAGAATACTCGTGAGGCGGCTCTGTTCGACACGGGATGGGAAGCCGGACCCGTCCTGCAGGTGGTTCGCGATTGCCGCCTGACGCTCAGGCATCTCTTCATCACCCACGGTCACCACGATCACGTTGCCGCCGCCGGGCCAATCCAGGAGCGCGCCCCCGGCCTTCACATTCACCGGGGCGGGCCGCACGCTCATGCTGTTCACCGTGGCGGAGCGGGAATTCCCAGCGCCCTGGGGGGCTTGCGGGTGGAGGCTCGCGCCGTGCCGGGCCATGCCGAGGACGGCATGATTTACGTGGTGAGCGGCTGGCCCGGGGGAGCGCCCCATGCCGCCTTTGTCGGCGATACGATCTTCGCCGGGTCGCTGGCCAAAGGCTTCGTCTCGGCCGCTCAGCTTCGGGAGAAGACCCGCGAGCAAATCCTGACCTTGCCGCCGGAAACGCTGCTGTGCCCCGGCCATGGTCCGGTGACGACTGTGGCGGAGGAGAT
>JAKLEJ010000387.1 GCA_022711695.1 Verrucomicrobiota bacterium
CATAGAAATCGATGGCGAATCCGCAGGCCGTTTCGCCCAGGGTGACATCCTTGGCTGTGGCCGAGGAAATGCGATCGAACTTGCGGGCGTTGCCGCCCACGCGGGCCAGAACGGCCCACCCGCGCTCCCAGCCGAAGGCCTGGAGGAAGGCCTCGAACATGACGTTCATGGTGCCGCTGTTCCGGGGGTCCCCCGCCCCCACCCAGCCGCGGAGCGCCGGTTGGGCCAGTTCCTCCCAACGCTCCGCCGGAGGCAGCTTCAGCAGGCGGAACACACGCGTGTTCTGGAGGATGCCAAAGCTGGACAGCACCACGCCATGCCAGGCGCCTTGGCGGTCGTAGATTTCCATGCCGTTGAGGTCGTGGGGAATGCCGCTCATGATCGCCTCGGGCGGCCGATACGGCAGAACGAGCTTCCGATCGCTCAGCAAAAGGAAGGGCTCCAGGCCCCCGCCAAAGAAGCAGTCGATGCCGATGCCCTCCGGTTTGCGGGCAAATTCCGATTGCACAAACTTGATGGCGTCGGAAGTGCCCCCGAGGTCTCGCCACTCGACGCGGGCGGGGCGGCCCGCTGTCTTCTCGTGCCAGCGCGCGAACCCGCGCGCGAACTCGAAGCGGATGGCCTCGGTGTGGGGCGTGATGATGGTGACCACGGCGTCGTCGGCCGCCCGGCCGCAAAGGGCGCTCGTCACCGCAAGGAAAAGCGCGCCCGCCAGCCGCCATGAACGCTTCGAGATCACGCCGCCAGCCTAGCCCAACTTTGTCGGTCTCGGAAGCAAAAGCGTGGTTTCATTGCGTTTTTTGGGCTCACTGCGCGTCTTTCTCCACTACATTTTGCGCCAGCATTGGGGCGCTCGGCAGTTCCAGACCCGGGCGGACGGACCGCTCCGCCACGGGCACATCCGGGCGCGCAACGACCCGCAGCCTCAACGGGCGCGTTTCCTGCGTTTGAGTTTCCTCCACCGGCAACATCACGTCCGTGCTCCGCACCGTCGCCACAGCGAGAGTGCCACGCAGACCTGTCCGAAGTCCCGCACACGCGGAGCCAGCCAAACCCGGTTGCCCTGGGCTGGCCCCGGCCGTATAATGACCTTCGTTCGATGCAGACCATGAAGCTTATACGACTGTTCCTGGGCGGCTTGCTGACGGCCGCCGGCCTGGGGGCGCTGCCCGCCTCGGCCTGGGATTACGACATGCACCGCCTGATCAACCAGATGGCGCTGGCATCCCTCCCGACCAACTTTCCCGCGTTTGTCCGGGACCCCGCCGCCGCCGAGCGCATCGCCTTTCTCAGCGGCGAACCCGACCGCTGGCGCAACACGCCCGACCTTGCCCTGCGCCACCAGAACGGCCCCGACCATTTCCTGGACGCCGAGGAACTTGCCCGACACGGCCTGAAGGCGGACCAGTTGAGCCAGTTCCGCTACGAGTTCGTGGTCCAATTGGCGGCGGGCCGGGCGGCGCATGTCACAAACTTCCCGCCGGTCCAGGCCGCGGCAGACCCCGACCGCACGCGCGCGCTGATCGGCTTTCTGCCCTGGACGATCACGGAGTACTACGGACGGCTCAAATCGGCCTTTTCGTATCTCAAGGAGTATGAAGCAGCCGGGCGCCCGGAGGAGGTCGAGAACGCGCGCCAGAATGTTCTTCACGCCATGGGGGTCATGGGCCATTTCGTCGGCGACGCCACGCAACCGCTCCACGTGACCCATCATTACAACGGCTGGGTGGGCGACAACCCCAATGGCTACACCACCAACCGCGGCATCCACGCCTGGATCGACTCGGGCTTCCTGAGGGCGGTCGGCGTCAAAACCAACGAGTCCTTCTCCAGAATCCGCCCGGCGCGGCCGCCCTGGGAGGCAGCCCTGAGCCCCAACACGAACGTCTTTCCCCGAATGCTCGCCTACGTGCTCGAACAGGCCCAACTCGTCGAACCGCTTTACCGCCTGGAAAAGGAGCGGAAATTCAGCCCGGCCCGGGTCGGCCCCCGCGAGGAGGGCCAGGAGTTTCTCACCGGCCAGATGATCAAGGCCGCGCAGATGCTCGGGGATCTATGGTTTGCCGCCTGGAGCGAGGCCCCGCGCGACACCTTCCTGCAGAAGGACCTCGCCCGCCGCTTGAAGACCCGGGCCCCGAGCCAGTCCGAACCCGCTCCGAGCGCCAGCCCGGCGCAGCCCTGAGGCCCCTCCGCCGCAGGCCCTTCTGCGGCCCAACCACGGAGGCCGGAGCGAGGACTGGGGTTGCTCCTCAGCGGCCGGCCGTTCCCGGGGACGCTTTCTTGATGATGTCCTCGATCCTGACCGTTGCGCCGCCCAGGCGCTTGCTCTCGTCGGCCGCCTCCATAAACGCCAGGATTTCGATGGTTTCCCGGGCCGCCACCGGGGCGACACGGGTCTGGAAGAACTTGACCACCTCGGCGACGAGGGGGGCATAACCATCGTACGCGCCCACGGGCGACTGGCCCTTTTCCCCCCAGGCCTGCCCGCCGTAGCTCTTGGGGGACTCGCGAAACACGCCCGAGCGCCCGCCCGGCCAGACCCCGCTGACCTCGATCAAGCCGTTGGTGGTCATGCTCCGCCGAACCGACTCACAGCCGGGGCCCATCACCGTGAAGAGGGATTCCACCCCGTGGATGCCATACCAGAAAAGGTCGGGATGGTGCGGTTCGAGATGCGCCGGGCTGCCGGTCTCGGCACGGGTGACACGGCCGATGGCTCCGCCGCGCACCGCCTGGGTGTTCTTGGCGTAGCGCAACGAGGAAGCGCTGAACACCGGCACGCCCGCCTCCTGGGCCAGGCGAAAGATTTCCAGGGCGTCGGCCAGCGAGCCGGCCATGGGTTTGTCGATGAACAAGGGTTTGCCGGCCTTGATGACCGGCCGCGCCTGAGCCAGGTGGGGACGCCCATCGACGCTTTCGAGCATCACCGCGTCCACCTGGCGGCACAGTTCCTCGATCGAGTCGCAGATCTTCACTCCCCACTTTTCGGTCAGTTCCCGGGTGTAGCCCTCCACGCGCGAGCGGCTCGACTCGATATCCGGGCTGCCGCCTTTGAAGGCCGCCACCACGCGGGCCCCGGGCACATGGGCCTTGTCGGCAGGATCGTTGAGCACCTTGGCGAACGCGGTGACGTGCGAGGTGTCCAGGCCGATCATTCCCACGCGCAGGTCCGCGGCCCCGGCCGCAGCCCCGGCCCACAGGAAGCCCAACAGGCATAAAACGCTTTTCATGGATGCAGACTAAGACCCGCCGGCGGCAGAAATCAACCGCTAACGCGGCTATCCCACTTTGAATAGCGAACCTGCCGATCGGGTCTTAATCTCAGGACAACACACTCGAAGCGACCACTTGCGATGAAAACCAACTCCCTCCCATGCCTGGCGGCGCTGGCCGCGGCGCTGACCGCCCTCCAACCTCTCGTCGCCGCCGACAACACGGCCCCGCCCGGGTTCACCTCCCTATTCAACGGGCGCGATTTCGCAAACTGGAAGACCCCCGAGGGCGACAACGGGCACTGGAAGGTCCTGGACGGTGTGATCGACTACGACGCCGAAAGCGAGGCCCGGGGCGACAAGAATCTCTGGACCGAACGGGAATTCACCGACTTTATCCTGCGCGTGGACTGGCGGATCAAGGCCACCCCGTATGTGAACCCGGCGATTCCCTACATCCTGCCCGACGGCACGCACGCGCGCGACATCAAGGGAAAGCCGCTGCAACTGGCGCTGCCCGACTCGGATTCCGGGGTTTTCATCCGCGGCTCCGGGCGGCACCAGGTCAATATCTGGTGTTGGCCGATCGGCTCGGGGGAACTATACGGCATACGGAAGGACCCCAAGACGGCGCCGGAACTCCGCGCGGCCGTCACGCCGCGGACGCAGGCGGACAATCCCGTGGGCGAATGGAACCGGTTCGAAATCACCGTGCGGGGCCACGTCGTCACCATCGCGCTGAATGGGAAGACGGTCATCGCCGAGGCGGCG
>JAKLEJ010000388.1 GCA_022711695.1 Verrucomicrobiota bacterium
TGGCAACTGAAGCACGCGGTGTTGAACGTCAGCGGCCGTTCCTTCCAGTAGAGCGCCTCGTCGCGGCGGTCGCCGAAGTGGCGAATCGCGCTGGCAGTGGTGTCGAGCCATTCCCGGCGGCGGACATCGTAGGCCACCGGCAGCACCTGCAGCATGCCCCGCTCCAGCGGCGTCAGGAAGTAGAACACATTCTTGCCCCCCATCGCTTGCACCATCGGAAAACTCTGCTCCCCCGCCGGCCCGCGCTCGATCACCACGCCCTTCTTAAGGTCCGCCCGGAACCGGTACTTGCCCGCGACAATCTCCTCCTTCTGCTCAGTCAGCTTGCTCCCGGCCAGCTCCGCCGTGTAGGGCTGCATCGCCAAGCCGTGAAACGACGTGGACCATAACTCGTAGAACTTCTCGTGGCATTCGCGGCAACTGCGCGACCCGGCAAACCCCTCTGGAGTCGCTTTGACCGCCGCCGGGCTGACCGCTGCCGCGCCCGCCTGGATCGCGGCAACCCACCCCAAAACCAGCACGCAGCCCAACTCCCGGAGGCGACGCGGCACCCGGCGCCCAGCCCCGCACGCCCAGCCCCGGCCAAAGGACTTCTTCGCGTGGTCTATCGTGTGGCAGCCATAATTCATAGCGCTTCCCCAAAGCATCCCTCATACAACGGGGCGGCGTCCATCACAAACGACCGCTTTGGGTAGCCAGGTAGCCAGGCCGAGACGCTGCGCTGGCCGATTCAATGTGTGGCGGAACCCAATGCGGCCGGGCAGCCCGACCAGCCGTGCTTCCTCCGTAGTACCTCCGTTGCTCCTCCGTCCCTCCTCCGTTCCATCTCCGACCGGCGGTGGGAGGTGGAACGGAGGAGGGACGGAGGAGCAACGGAGGAGCCACGGCCAGGGAATGGGGTGTGGTGAGGGGGGAATTGAACTCACGTCGTTTCCAACGGGTCGGGATGTCTGGGGCTGCGGAAGCAGCCTGAGGCGCGGCTGCCCGCCGCCTGCGCAGGCAGAGCCAGGCACAGCACCACAACTGAGGGTGCGGGCGATTGGCACACGCGGCTGCGCGGTTTCTTATTATGCTGGCTTTGGGGCCGGTTTCCCGCTTGCCTGTAGCCAAGTGTCTGATTTTGTGAACGCTCTGAAACGAAACTGGCTCGCCTGGGTTCCAGCCGCAGTGCTGGCCTGCATGTTCTGCGCCTGCTCGCATCCGGCGGGCAATAGTGTTAAACGCGCACCCGACAGCCCTCGCGAGGCCGCCCGCGCCATTCAGAGCGTGAAGCAGAACTACGCCCCCGACAGCCGCCTGGCAATCTTCAACGTCGGCGTCGAGGGCCTGAGCCGCGAACTGGTCCTGACCGGCGAAGTGGACCGGGCCGAGGCCAGGCTCGAAACCATCCGCGCGGTCGAGAGCACGGGGGCCAAAGTCATTGACCGCATCAAGGTGCTGCCGGAGGAGCGGTTGGGCGACGCGGTGTGGGGCATCGGAGTTCTGAGCGTCGCCGGCGCCCGGCTCGGGCCCGAGCACAAGGCGGAGATGGGCACCCAGATCCTGATGGGCGAAGTCGTCCGCCTCTGGAAATGCTCGCCCAACCCGCTCTACCCCTGGTATCTCGTCCAGACCGCCGACGGCTACCTCGCCTGGATGCAAACAGGCACTATCGTCCGTTGCACGCAGGAACAAGCCGACGCGTGGCGCCGCGCCCCCCTTCTGATTGTCACGGCGATGGAGGAGCTCATCCGCGAGCAGCCCCGGGCCGGCGCGCAACCTGTCTCCGACGTGGTCATGTGCAATCTGGTCCGCAAGACCGGCGAAGCCGGCGACTGGTATCAGGTGGAGCTGCCCGATCAGCGCGCGGGTTTCCTGCCCAAGCACGCGGCGCAGGATTACGCCGCGTGGAAGCAAGCCCGGCGGCCCACCGCCGAGAACATCGAGCGCACCGCGCGGATGTTCATGGGCCGGCCCTACTTCTGGGGCGGCAACTCGCCCAAAGGACTTGACTGTTCCGGCCTGACCAAGACGGTGTTCTTCCTGAACGGGATTGACCTGCTGCGCGATTCCAGCAAGCAGGCGGCTCAAGGCGCGGCTGTGCCGCTGGACCCGGATTTGAGCCAGCTCAAGAAGGGCGACCTGTTGTTTTTCGGCCGCCCGGCCCGTGGCGGCCAGCCGGAGCGGGTGGCGCACGTGGGCATCTACCTCGGCGACAAGCTCTTCATCCATTCCTCCGGGCGCGTGCATGTCAGCAGCCTCGACCCCCAGTCTCCGCTGCGCGACGAGCACCGCATCCGCACACTCCTGCGCGCCCGCCGATTACTCCCCGGCCAGTAACGGTCCCCCTCCCGGACGCCCCGGCCGCAGGACACAACGCCCGCCGCCGCCTCACAAGCTTCGGGCTAAACGCTGATCGTCTGGCCCGGCATGGCGACCGGGTAGAAGCCGTTGGCGTCAGGCAGGACCGGCGGGGGGGCGTCCCAGCCGAAGGTCTTGGGCAGCAACTCGATCTTCGAGTTGAGGGCGTCATGCCATTCGATTTGCTGGCCTGAATAAGTGCACATCCGCCCCAGGATGGCGGTCATGGTGCTGATGGCGGCGAATTCCGCTTCGTTATAGGTTTTGTCGTTGCGGATGGCATTGAACAGGTCGTCGTGCTCCTGCTGGAAGGCATCTTTCCGTCCCTGCTTAACGTCGAACCGCCAGGGGTTGGCGCCTTTGATGGCATGGCCGCGGCCGAGCAAATCGGCCGTGCCTTTGGTGCCGAGGACGTGCTCGGACACCGTCGGCCAGCAGCCGGGGATTTGGCGGCATTGGCTGAACATCCGCGAGCCGTCGGCATACTCGAACTCGACGAAGTGGTGGTCGAAGATCTGGCCGTGGCGTTTGGTGTTGCGGACCTGGCGGCCGCCCATGCCCTGCGCGCGGACCGGATGCGCGCCCTTAATCCAGTTGCCGACATCAATGTTGTGGCAATGCTGCTCGACGATGTGATCGCCGGAGAGCCAGGTGAAGTAATACCAGTTGCGGATCTGGTAATGCATCTCGGTTTCGCCCGGCAGGCGCTCGAGGCCGTCGCGGGAGCCGCCGTTCCAATAGACGCGCAGCTCCTGGATCTCTCCGACGGCGCCGTCGTGGATGCGTTTAATCGTCTCGAGGTAGCTGGCCTGGTGCCGGCGCTGGAAGCCCACGCCCACTTTGAGATTCTTCTTCCGGGCCTCCTCCGCCGCGGCCAGGACTTGCCGAATGCCCGGGGCGTCGGTCGCGACCGGTTTCTCCATGAAGACATGTTTGCCCTGGCGCACGGCTTCCGCCAAGTGCATCGGTCGAAAGCCGGGCGAGGTCGCCAGAATGACCACATCGGCCAGGGCGATGGCCTTTTTGTAACCGTCGAAGTCGGTGAACCGGCGCTCGGGCGGAACTTCCACTTTGCCCGGGTGCCGCGCCTGAAGGCTCGCCAGGCCATTTTCGAGTTTCTCCGGCAGCACATCGGCCAGGGCCACCAATTTGGTGCCGCCCGCGGTCTTGAGCGCCTGGTCCGCCGCGCCGCTGCCGCGGCCGCCGCAGCCCACGAGGGCGATCTTCAGCAAATCGCTGCCGGCGGCGTGAACCGCCTGCCCCGCCGGCAGTGTGCCCAGCAGAACCGCGCCCGCCAGGGCGGAGGAACCGGTTTGCAGAAACTGGCGGCGTGAGAATCTTGAGTCGTCCGGGTGAGGAGTTGAGTTCATTGCTTGAGGTCTGTGTTGTTCGGACTTGCCGGGGACGATTCCCCGACGGCGGCGGCTGGCTCCCGGCGGGCCGCCGGAGGACACGTTGCGGGCAAGCGAAAATTGGCGCGCGAACTCACCGGGCATGGCGAGAATGCTGGCAAAGGGCAGCCGGGGTGTCCACATAGGATTCCTGCCTGTTTCCCCGTCTTCTAGCTGCCTTGACGAATCCGGACGAGCACCACTCCGCGGGCGCGCACCTCGGACTTGAACTGGTCAGAGAAGCG
>JAKLEJ010000389.1 GCA_022711695.1 Verrucomicrobiota bacterium
CCTTGATCGCCAGGTGGTGGCTGGGAATCGTGTTCATTTTCATGGGCCTGCACAAAGCGCTGCCGCACCCGGAGGCCTTTCTCAAGCTGGTGCGGCAATACGACATGGTGACCAACCCGTTCCTCTTGAACTCGATCGGCGCCGCGCTGCCGTGGTTCGAAGTCTATTGCGGGGTGCTGCTGCTGGCCGGGGTGGCCGTCCGGGGGGCGGCGCTGAACCTCGCGGTGATGCTGGTGCCGTTCACGTTCGTCGTGATCCAGCGGGCGCTGACCATAGCCGCGGCTTCGGGCCTGCCCTTCTGCGCCGTCAAGTTTGACTGCGGCTGCGGCGGGGGAGAGGTCTTCATCTGCCACAAAGTGGTCGAGAACACGGTGCTGCTGCTGCTTTCGGCCTGGATGTTGAGCGGCGCTGCCCGGCAGCTCTGCCTGCGGCACAGCCTTTTTCGCAAGAAGGCCCCGGCTTCCGTCTAGCCTGAACCCCCCGATGGCGAGGCGGGTTTCTCCCTGCTCCTTCAGGCATGCCGATGTGGTCGTGCCAGGTTCGGTCCGGCCTGTTGCCTCGGGGAGGTCTTTACGTTGCTCCGGGCGCCTTGTCGTCCGGATGGTTGCTGTGGCGATAGACATCGAGCCCGGCCCCGGGCGGTTTCCAATCAGGGCGCTGCCTGACATCCTGCTCGCCGGGCAGTGTCCCTGGCTCCGCTGGCGCGGCGGCGTCATTCGAGCGCCGGATCTCCCACCAGCACTGGCCACGGTGGTTGTGCTCGTGGTCCACGGCGAAGCCGGCTTGTCTCAGCATGGGCCCTATCCACCCCATGCAGTGGTCGCAGTAATCGTGGTAGGCCCCCAGCTTATTGCGGATTAGGAACCCTTTGGATGGGCATTGGTGCATATCAATCCGGAAGACGCCCTCGGCGGCGGTGGTGTGATACCCCGCGCCTTCATGAGCGAGGGTGTGGCCCCAGTATTCCGCCATGCCCGCAAAGCCGCGCTCCGCAATCAACCGTGACGCGTGGCGCTGGGAATCCCGATGGATCGCTTCATCCCAGTATCGGCGCAGCAGCGCTTCGCCGCCCTGTGCCCGCAGCCACTCGAAGGTCCAGTCGTAGTGCCCGCAGAAGTCATAGACTCCGATCATGCCGCCTCCTTGATTTGCGCCAGGTCCTGCGGCGGCGGCGCGGAAGCGAGCGGCAGAAAGGTCTGGCGGCAGGCGCCGTTGCCGCCTTGGACGCGGACGGTGAAGCCCGCCGGGGCGGCCATCGCTTCCGACACAAAGCAGCAGTGTTGGCAGAACGAGGGGACGATGTCGCGGCGCTGCCCGCGCAGATGCTTGAATGCCGGGCACACGCGCACGTCCAGACTCACCTGTCCGGGGCTTGCCTCCACCCGCACTTCCGCCCCAGGCTCCGCGGCAAAGAAGGCGCGCCAGTAATCGGCCACCCCGGGCAAACCGCCGCGTTTCCACGAGGCGGTGACCTGGGCATAGTAGCGCGAGCCAAGGTCCTGCCAGTAGCGGCGCAGCCCTTCGGGGCCGAATTCCTTTTCGATGAACCGGAAGGTGGCGTTGATGGCGAAGTAGAAGTCAGCCGCGCCGACGGGCTTGGTGTCGGTAAACGGCAAGGCGGCCGGACCTGCCGGCGGCTCCGGTTGTTGGTCGGGAATCGCGGGAGCTGGCTTGAGCTTATCCATGCGGCGACGCCGGTCTGGCGGCGTGTTAATCTCCGGCGGCTGCGCGGCTGAGACGGAGGCTCCACACCTCCGCCGTGCGCACCCCCGGCCGAATCTCGCCGTTGGGGATTATGTGTCGGTCGCGCCAGGCCACCGCCGGAACGGTCACCTGGGTGCAGGGCACTTCGCCCACCTTCGTCCAGGCATCATTCTTCGCGTCGTAGGCCAGGACATCTTTGGCGAAGCCCGGGTGCTGGTCCAGCGGTTGGAAGCCGGTCTTTGTGCCGTCATCACCCGAAAGGACGAGGATTCTCGACCTCCCCAGCACCGGCGCGGGGGAAGGCGCGGCCACCGCAGGGCGCGGCAGGTCCGCGAGCCGTTTCCAGCCTGATCGGGGACGATAGCTGTAAGCGTCCGTCAGGTAGCGCCGCACCGGCTTGCCCGCCGCATCGCCCGAAAGGCTGGCGCCGCTGATGAGATAGAACGCCCCGCCCTGAACCGCCGCCACCGACAGCATCCGCCCGGGTCCGGGCCAAGGCTCCAACTCGCGCCACGCCGGCGCCGCCGCTGCCAGGTCCAGGGACCAGAAGGTCCGCAGCGTGTTGGTGGAATTGGGCTCTTCGATGCCGCCCGCGACATAGACCACGTTTCCCGAGATGGCGCCGCAACCGTTGGCCATCGGCCGCGGCAGGGGCGGCAGCGGTTTGGTCTCGAGACGGCCTCGGGCGAGCCGGAGCAGAAACACATCCCGGTAGTGTTGATCGCGATCGCTTCCGCCCGCGCACACAATGCCGGACCGCGCGGTCACGGACACGCCATAACCCATTGGCCGCGGCAACCTGCCGACCGCCTTCCAGCCGTGCTGCGCGTCAGGCAGGGCGTACACGGTGTCGTACCATTGCTTCTTGCCACCCGCCCAGGGCGGCGCTTCGGGGAAGTTCGCCCCGCCGGCGACAAGCAGCGCGCCGTCGCTGACGCCCGCGTAGGGGGATCCCAGGCCGGCCGGGTTGGGCAACGGCGGCAGTTTCTCCCACTGCAAGGCGGTTCCGGGAAGCTCCCCCGCGCCCCCAACACTGGCTGCCAGCATGCAGTCGAGGACCAGGACTTTAGTTTGCTTGGACATGAGCACGGAGTTCTTTTCGCCTAGTCCTACACCGGTCCCGGCCGCACCGCCAGAACAACCTGCTTTTCTGCTTGTGAACCCGCACCGCCGGCGCAAGGCACGCGAGAGCCTGCTGGCGTTTCTGATCTCAGGCAAAGGCGGCACGCCCGCCGATCGGCTGTCGGGCTGGGGCGCGCGACAGGTTTCTTCGGGGTGGCGACCGGCCTCTCATTAACACCCCGCTTCAGCGGGTGTGGGCGATGGTCTCGGCCGCGGAACCGCTTCAGCGGTTTATCCACCGCCGTAAACCGCTGAAGCGGTTGGGGGACCCGTCCGCGCACCAAACCGCAACGGAGCGGTGGGGTGTTGACACTGGCTTGGAGCGGCCTATAGTTGCTCCCATGAACTCGATGGAGAAGCGAGTTTTGATAGTTCGTTCAAGGCTGGAAAACTAACTGCTACAACTTATGCCTGACAATCCTGCTGTGCCGCCAATGCAATCGTCGCCGCCGCCCGCTCAACCGGGCGACCAGAGCCAGGCCCGCATGTGGAACATGCTTTGTCACCTGAGCGCCCTGGCGGGGTACATTATTCCGTTCGGCAATGTGCTGGGACCGTTGCTGATCTGGCAGATCAAGAAGAACGAATTCCCGTCCGTGGAGGAGCACGGCAAAGCCGCTCTGAACTTCCAACTGACTGTGCTCATTGCGCTGTTTGTTGGCATCATTGCCGCGGTGCTGCTCTCCTTCGTCTGTATCGGCTTCCTGCTGGTGCCGGTGGTGGTGTTGATCGGCCTGGCCGGGCTCGTCTTCGCGATCATCGCCGGGATCAAGGCCAACAACGGCGAGGCGTATCGGTATCCCTGGAGCCTGACCCTGGTTAAGTAGGAGCACTTCGGCGAAACGCGCGTCTCTTGCGCGGACGCGCCGGCGAAGCCCCCCTGCTCCGGATGGTCGACCTTTATGCGCCCCTGGATGCCAGAGCTGTGAGCAACGGTCGGTTCCGTTCAATCTCCTTCGATGCTGTGGGTTGGACGCCTCTGGCACCTCTTCGAGGTGCAGGATTCTCCCTGCGCCGCTGTCCCGGTGGTCGGCCCCCCTTTCACCCTGCCGACCTCCGGCTACTTTCTGTCAGCCCTTCGGGTTGAGGGAGGGCCATTGGCGGCTTGTCCCCAGAACTGGTGACTGGCGGGGGATGGCGGGTCT
>JAKLEJ010000039.1 GCA_022711695.1 Verrucomicrobiota bacterium
GGCCGGGGCGGCGGCTGACGAGGCGTGTTCACCCGGATATCCGGCTAGATCGATGCCGTTGTGGACGACACGGAGGCGGTGTGCCGGCAGGCCGAGCCGGGCGGCCATCAGGTCCCCGTAATACCGGGACGGGGCGATGAACAGACTGGCGTCGGCGCTGCGTTCAACCACGGTCTTCCAGGCCAGGTCGCGATGAGACGGCGGAAGCGAGTCCAGAAAAGAATCCTCGCCCTGGAGTGTGCAAACCACCGGGGCCCGCAGTTCGGCGCGCAGCCGCCGCGCCAGCCCCAACAGCAGCGCATTGGAGAGGCAGATGACATCGATGGGCTCCGGTTGGGCTTGAAGCCACCTGAGGAGTTCATCCAGGTCGCGCGCCTGGCGGCCCTCCTCGCCCCGCAGCATGGAAATCGTGAGGTCCCCCACCTCCGCCGCGCGGGTTTTGGCGGCCTTGCCGGAGGCCCAGCGCAGCAAGGCCGGCGAGTCCAACCACCGCCGCAGCCACCCGGGAGCATGGCGATAAAGCGCCGACTTCTGATCGAGGAATACGTTCACTCCGCCGAAGAAGATGGGCATGCCGGCGCTCTGGTCATTCTCGTCCAGGGTCATCGGCAGATAGAGGGGCAGCATCAGGGTGGAATGCCCCATCCGCCGCAACGTGGAGACCAGGGCGTTGTCCCGGAGGCAGTTCCCGCAGTACATCCCGCCGGCGCCGGGAGTCAATTGCACAATATTCACGACGGAGAATCTGTACCGGTTCGGGGGGAAATCAACCCCCCGATGTGACCAAGAGGGCCGCCGCCGATGGGGAAAGGGCGCCAGACGCTCTCTTCGAGCGGTCGCTGCCGCGAGGATTCCTACTTCTTGGGGTCAACCGGCTGGACGATCACCAGCCACGCGCCGCCGTCTTCCGTGTTGCCAGCGATGCCGAGGGTCTCGCCCTTGGTCAGCTTTTGGTCCGTGCGGTTCACCAGATTGCCTTCGCCATAAAGTTTCACGGTCACCAGGTTCGCTCCCTTGTCCTTGACCTCGATGTAGCACTTCTTGCTCATCTCGACCTTGGTGTAAGCGCGGTCATTGATGGCGAAATTCACGTGCTGCACTTCGAAGTAATTCGTGAACTTCAGGGGCAGGTTTTTGAGCTTGGTCGCCAGCGCCCCATCCAGGTTCTTGAGTTTGGGATCGTTCGGCTTCTGATGGTTGGTCCCCCAGACCAGCCGCGCCAGCATTTGCCGCTCGGCGCCCTCGGCCTGCGACGCCGGGCCCCAAGCCAGGAAAAGCGCCAACAGGAGCCAGGCTTTTCGCAAAACGACAGGAAACGCGCGCTTGTTCATGACCTTGCAGCCCCTCAGTTCATCGCCTTCTCCTCAGGCTCGGCCGCGGGCGTCTGGTCATAGACCCACACCAGCGTCATCCGATCCTGCTCGGAACGGAAGCAGAACGCCCCCGTTTCATCCAGCGGGCTTTCGATGTCCACCCAGCCTTCCGGGGCCATCCATTGGAAATGGAGAACTGCGGCCAGGGCCAGCAGCGCCGCGGCGGTCGCGCCGCCCAACTGCGGCCAGTAGCGCAGCAACCAGCCCAGGTGGAACCGTCCGCCGTGGGGAGCCGGCTGCGCTTCGGCGGCCTGAATGGCCCGCTCGATCTTGCCCCAGTAGAACTCGCGCGTTTCGGGCAGCGTGCGCTCGATCTCGTTGCCGCGCAGGGCCTCCCGGGTGGCGCGCAGCTCGCCCAGCAACGCCCGGGCTTCGGGCTGAAGCGCCGCTTGCGCTTCCACCTGGCGGGCCTCGCTCGCTCCGAGCTCGCCGTCCAGGCTGGCCTGCAACTTCAAATTGAACTCTGCATTCATGGAGCCAACTCCGTCTTTTTGTATCCTGCCATTAACGCCGCCATCTTCCGGCGGGCGTAGAACAGGCGGGACATTACAGTCCCGATCGAACACTGCATGCGTTTGGCGATCTCTTTGTATTCCAGTTCTTCAAACTCATGCAGAACCAAAACCGTCCGGTGCTCGAAAGTCAGTTGTCCGAGCGCCTTGTCAATCCGCTGGCGCAGCTCGCTTCGCTCCAGCCCGGCCGTCGGGTTGGTCGTGACCACCGGCATCTGCCGCTCGACCCCGCCCGATTCCTCTTCCAGCCCTTCGATGGACTCGGCCCGCTGGCGTTTCTGGCGGCGCAGCGTGTCCAGACACAAATTGATGACAATCCGCGTCATCCAAGTGAGGAAGCTCGAGTCGCCCTGAAACTGCTTCAGCCGCTGCCAGCCCTTGACCCAGGCTTCCTGCGAAATGTCGATCGCGTCTTCTTCATTTCGCATCATGCTGAAGGCCCGGGCGTACACCTTGTCGCGGTGGCGCCCCACCAGCTCCTCGAAGGCCTTCATGTTGCCCCGCTGCGCGGCGCGGACCAGCGCCTCGTCTGTCAGCGTCCTGTAATCCTTGCCGGCAGCCATGAGGGTTGACGTTTTATGGGGTTGGGGTATTCAGCGAATTGTCGCGCTTTGGCTACAGCGATCCTTTGGTGCTGGGGACCTGCCCCGCCAGCCGCGGATCCCGCTGTCGGGCGAAATCCAGGGCCCGGGCAAACGCCTTGAACAGGGCCTCGACCACGTGGTGGGGTTCGTCGCCATAAAGCAGCTCCAGGTGGAGATTGCAGCGGGCTTCGTTCGCAAACGCCTGGAAGAACTCGCGCGCCAGCCCGAACCGGAAGGCGCTGGACATGTCCTGGGTCTTCTCGCTGGGGGCGATGCGCCTGTGGGCCAGCTTGTCCAGACCCCGCCACACCAGGAAAGGCCGTCCGCTGAAATCGATGACGCAGCGCGCCAGGCATTCGTCCATGGGCACGTAGGACTCGCCGGTGAAGGGATTGCGCGGGTCAAATCCGGCCCCGTAGCGCCGCAGCCCGCGCTTGTCGCCCAGCGCCTCCGTCACCGCGCGCCCCAGCGCCAGGCCGCAGTCCTCGACCGTATGGTGGGCGTCCACCTCCAGGTCGCCCCGGCAGCGGAGCGCCAGATCGATGAGCGCGTGCCGCGCCAGCAGCGTCAGCATGTGGTCGAAGAAGGCGATGCCGGTGCGCACGGACGCTTTGCCGCGTCCGTCCAGGTTCAGCCGGAGGACGATCCGGGTTTCGTTCGTGCTGCGCCGCACTTCCGCTTTCCTCGATTGCACGGGGGACAATGAAGCAGGTTTCGCGGACAAAACCAAATGCAAATTGCGTCTCGAGTTCGAGAGGCGGCGTCCGCGGGCCGCCCGGTTATTCCGGCCGGCCTGGCAGGCCGCGTCCCAGGGCCCGGTCGAGCCGGGCCCGGGCGGCTTCGTAATCGCGCAGCGCCCGGATCTGCGTGGTGCGCGCCTGCGTCAGCGAGGTCTGGGCGTCGAGCACATCGAGCTGGGTCACGGCCCCGGCCTGCTCGCGAGCCACCGCCAGGCGCAGCGCCTCCTCGGCCTGCTCCACGACTTTCTTCTGCGATTCCAGGATCTCGCGGGCCTCGACGAAGCTCGAATAGGAAACCCGCACATCCATCTCGATCCGCCGCGTCTGATCGTCGATCTCCGTTCCCGCCCTCTGAAGGAGGGCTTCGGCTTCCTGCACCTTCCCCTTCGTCAGCAGGCCGTCGAAGAGGTTCCAGGTGACCTGCGCCCCGGCATTCCAGCCATCCACGGTGAACGACAGATCCTGCTGGAAGGAGGAGCTGCGCCAGCCGTAGCCCCCGAACACCTGCACGCTCGGCAGGTAGCCGGCCTTGGCGGACTTCACGTTCTCCCGCTGAAGGGATTGGCTGGCGCGGAGCAGGCGCAGCTCGGGACGCGCGGCCAGGGCCTCCTGCAGGGCAGCGGGCAGCTCGATCTGGAACGGCTCGGCTTCGAGTTTGCCCGACAAGTTCAGCGGGATGTCCTCCCACACCTCCGGCGGCACCCGGTAGCCCAGCAGTTGGCAGAGGTGGTTTTTGGCGATGCGGAAGGCGTTGCGCGCCTGGAACAGCCGCGGCTTGCCCCCGGCCACTTCCACTTCGGAGCGCAGCACGTTGAAGCGGGGCACCGTGCCGGCGTTGTAGCGCCGGGTGGTGTCGTCGAGCTCCCGCTGCAACAGTTGGATCGAGGCCTCCTCGACCCGGATCAACTGCTCGGCCAGCAGCGCGTCGTAATAGGCCAGCTTCACCAGCAGCATCGCATCCAGGATCACGGCCTGGTGCTGCAGCAGGGCTTGCTCCCGGGTGAGGCGGGCGGTCTTCCGGGCCGCCTGGATGCGTCCGCCTTCGTAAATGGATTGCACAACGCGCAGCCCGCCATTCCAGGACTGCTCCCGTTGAAAGGTCACGGAGCGGTCGGCGATGGCCAGGGACTCCGTCTGTTCGTTAAAGCCGTACTGCCCCGCGCCCTGCAATCGCGGCAGGAGGATCGCTCGCGTCTGCACGGCGAGGCCATAAGCGGCCTCGAGATCGCTCCGGCTCTTGGCCACCGCCGCGTTCTGCTGAAGGGCGATATCGACGCACTCGGCCAGGCTGAGGGGCCGGGTCGGCAGGGGAGGTTGAACCCCCTCGGCAGCCGCGGCGGCGGCGGGAGCCCGGTTGGTTTGATCGGCGGCGACGGCCGGCGAAAAGTCGGCAACGCAGAGCGCCGCCAGCAGGGCGCCGCATCCGGTGAGCGGTCGGAGGCGCGGAAGGTGAGGTCTCATAGAGTGGGTTTCTGGGGGAGGGTAGGGGTGTTTTGAGAGTGTGCCGCGGCCAGAGGAGCGCGCGCCGGGGCGTTCCCTCGGGGGACCCGGGCGCGCGCGCGGCGCGGCCGGGGCGTTTGGGCGCCGGCGCCGGCCTGGGCTTCCTCGCGGAGCGCCGCCAGCGAGAACCGCGCGATATGCTCGGCCAAACGCTCGACATCGGCCGGCCCGGTCTTCCACCCGGCATACAGCCTGGGCAGCACCGCCCGGCAATGGGCGTAGAAAATGCACTGGCTGATGACGCTGAAGCCGCACAAACGCGCCCGCTCGGGGGCCGCGTCCGGCCCCAGCAGCGCCCGCACGATTCGCCCCAGGCGCTCGGCCATGGGGCGCACCCGCTCCCGGACCAGCGAATCCAGCGCCACGCCCGGGTCGATCATCTCCATGGCAATGAGCTTGCTCATCCACGCGGTCGGCCCCGTGTCGAAAATGCGCAGCAGGAAGGACCGCACGAAGGCCCGGAGCTGGTCCTCCGGGGCCGCCCCTGGCCCCAGGTCGAAGTCGGGCGGAAACTTGGCCGCTGCCCGGCCGTGCGCGTGGCGGATCACCTCCCGGTAGAGGGCCTCCTTGCCGCCAGAATGATAGTTGACCGCGGCGACGTTGGCTCCCGCCTGGCGGCAAATCTGCCGCACCGTCGTGCAGCGGTAGCCGCGCTCGGCAAAGACGGCCCCCGCCGCCTCCAGCAGCGCCTGGCGGGTCTGGGGCGCCGTCCCGTTGTGCTTCCTCGTCATGCGCCCGGATAACTGCGTTTCAAACATCAATTTAAAACAAATGTTTGACAGGTCAAGCCTTTTTCGCCATCCTCCCCGCCCGTGAAAGCGCCGGCCGCGGCGCCGGGGCGGGCCGCCCCCGGGCGGAGTCTCCGGGCGCGCCCCCCCCCTCTCCGCCGCCGCCGCGAGGCATGCCATGAACAAGATCGCGATTCTGCTGGGAGCGGGGCTGGGGTTGCTGGCGGCGGCGGGTTGCGGCCCCCGTCCGCCGGGGGCCGGCCAGGGCTACATCGAGGGCGAGTTCGTTTACGTGGGGGCGCCGCTGGGCGGGCAGTTGACCCGGCTGGCGGTGAGCCGCGGCCAGGAGGTCCAGGCGGGGCAGCTTCTCTTCGAGCTGGAGTCGGCCGCGGAGTCGGCGGCCGTGCGCGAGGCGCAGGGGCGTCTCGCCCAGGCGCGCTCGCGCCTGGAGAATCTGAGGAAGGGCCGGCGTCCCAGCGAGATCGCCTCGCTCGAAGCGCGCCTGAAAAGCGCGCGGGCCAGCCTGGAATTGGCCGAGGCTGAGCTGCGGCGGCGGGTGGCGCTGCGGGCCGAGAATGTGATTTCCATCGAGGAACTGGACGCCTACCAGGCGCGGCGGGACACCGACCGCGAAGCGGTGAAGACGCTGGAGGCGGACCTGGAGACGGCGCGCTTGAGCGCGCGCGAGGACGAGGTGAAAGCGGCCGAGGCTGAGGCGAGGGCGGCGGAGGCGGGGCTGGAGAAGGCCCTGTGGGCGCTGGGGCAGAAGCGGCAGGCGGCCCCGGAAGGCGCGCGGGTGCAGGACACGCTCTATCGCGCCGGCGAGTATGTGGCGGCGGGAACTCCCGTGGTCAGCCTGCTGCCGCCCGCCAACGTCAAGGTCCGGTTCTTCGTTCCGCAGGACGATCTGGCGCAGGTGAAGATTGGCGGCGCGGCCCGGGTGCGCCTGGATGGAGCGGGGGCCCCGTTGACGGCGAGGATCAGCTACGTGTCGTCGCGGGCCGAGTTCACGCCGCCGGTGCTCTACAACCGGGAGAATCGTTCCAAGCTCGTCTTCATGGTCGAGGCGGTGTTCGATCCGAAGGACGCGCCAGCGCTCCATCCCGGCCAGCCGGCGGAGGTGCGCTACAAGCCATGAACGACGGGTTGGCCATCGATGTCGAGGGCGTGACCAAGCGCTTCGGCGGACGCACGGTGGTGAACAACCTCGCCATGCGCGTGCGCCGCGGCGAGATCTACGGGTTTCTTGGCCCGAACGGCAGCGGCAAAACCACCTTCCTGCGCATGCTGTGCGGGTTGCTGAGGCCCGACGCGGGCCGGGGGTCCTGCCTGGGCTACGACATCCGCTCGCAGTCGGCCGAAATCAAGCAGCGCGTCGGCTACATGACCCAGCGGTTCAGCTTCTACGAGGACCTCAGCCTCGAGGAGAACCTGGATTTCGTGGCGCGGCTCTACGCGATGCCGGACCGGCGGCAGGCGGTGGCGCGAAGCCTCGAGAGCCTGGGGCTGGTCGGCCGGCGGCGGCAACTGGCCGGGCAATTGTCCGGCGGCTGGAAGCAGCGGCTGGCGCTGGCGGCATGCCTCATCCATCAGCCCGATCTCCTCCTGCTGGACGAGCCCACCGCAGGCGTCGATCCCAAGGCGCGCCGGGACTTCTGGGAGGAGATCCACCGCCTGGCCGCGCAGGGGCTGACCTTCCTGATCACCACGCATTACATGGACGAAGCCGAGCGCTGTCACAGCCTGGGATACATCGCCTACGGGAACCTCCTGGCGCGGGGAACCGTCGAGGAGGTGATCCAGGGCGCCGGGCTGACCACCTGGGAGGTCTCGGGCGGGGGGCTCTGGGAGTTGGCGGAATCGCTCCGCGGCCTGCCGGGGATCGAGCAGGTGGTGGCCTTTGGGAGCACCCTGCACGTCAGCGGGCGCGACGCCGCCCGTCTTCAGTCCAGCCTCGAACCGTGGCGCAAAGGGCCTTTCCGCTGGCGCGCCGTGGACTCCAGCCTCGAGGACGTCTTCATCAGCCTGATGGACGCCGCCCGGGACAACTTCCAGCAGGGATGAAGCGCTTCGCGTTCAGTCCGGCCCGTTTCTGGGCGGTGGTCATCAAGGAGTTCATCCAGATGCGGCGGGACCGGGTCACCTTCGGCATGATGGTGGGCATCCCGATGCTCCAGCTCGTTCTCTTCGGCTTCGCCATCAACATGAATCCGAAGAACCTGCCCACCGCCGTCCTGGCGGCGGACCAGGGCGTGTTCTCGCGCACGCTGGTGTGGGCGATGCGCAACAGCGGCTATTTTGCCGTGACCCGCGTGGTCTCGAGCGAGGAGGAAATCCGTTCGCTCCTTCGGCTGGGCCAGGTTCAATTCGTCGTTCACATTCCCGAGGATTTCTCGCGCCGGCTCTTGCGCGGCGAGCAGCCCGCCCTGCTGCTGGAGGCGGACGCCACCGACCCCTCGGCCACCAGCTACGCGCTCTCGGCGCTGAGTTCCCTGGTGGCGAACGCCTTCGATCGCGACTTGAAGGGGCCGCTGCGGCGCCTCCAGGCCGGTCCGGCCCCGGTCGAGCTGCGCATACACCGGCACTACAACCCTGAGATCGTCACCCAGTACAACGTCGTGTCGGGGCTGCTGGGGGTGGTGTTGACCATGACGATGGTGATCATCACCGCCCTGGCCATCACCCGCGAGCGCGAGCGCGGCACCATGGAAAACCTGCTGTCCACGCCGGTGCGCCCCGGCGAGGTAATGATCGGAAAGCTCATCCCTTACATCCTGGTCGGCTACGTGCAGGCGGGCTTGATCCTCCTCGCGGCCTGGGCGCTCTTCCGCGTGCCCATGCTGGGAAGCGTGCCCCTCCTGCTGGGGGTCATGCTCGCCTTCATCGGGGCCAATCTGGCCATGGGCATCACCTTCTCGACGCTGGCCCATAACCAGCTCCAAGCCGTCCAGATGGCCTTCTTCTACTTCCTTCCGAACATTCTCCTCTCCGGTTTCATGTTCCCGTTTCGAGGCATGCCCGACTGGGCCCAGGTCATCGGGGAGATTCTGCCGCTGACGCATTTTCTGCGGATCGTTCGCGGGATTCTGCTCAAGGGCAATGGCCTGGCGGAGATACTTCCGGAGCTGTGGCCGATCCTGCTGTTCATCGGGGTGATGCTCAGCCTGGGCATCAAGCGCTATCGCCGCACGTTGGATTGATCCCTGCCGGCTGGCCGACTGGGCTGGTGGAGGCAGGAACGGAGCCCACGCCGGCGGCCTGCGCCAATACAACCCTGCCGAATACGCCTGGCAAAGAACGCGTCCAGTTAACATCATCGGGCTCAACAGTCTGGAAAACCGCAGCCGTGAAACCGTCGCTGTGTCTGCTGTCAACGTTTGGTTTCGAGTTGGCCGTCTTTGCCACCGCCGCCGCTCCCGTTCCGGACGGGCCTCAGCGGGCGACTCTGCCGCCAACCGTTTTTGATGAACGATTCGAGAGACCCGTGGGCGCATCCCCGGCCGCGGGTTTTGCCGCCTACGGAGGTCAGTGGCGGGTGAACGCCGGCGAACTCAGTGTCGGCCCTGGAGACGGGCCCAAGCTGGTTCCGGAGGGATGGGCTGTTTCCGAAGGCGAGGTTGGAGTCGAGGTGCTGCTGCCTGACCGGCAGCCGGGCAACGCCGGGCTGCTCGTCAGAGTGAGCCAGCCAGAGGTCGGCGCCGACGCCTTCAACGGCTACGAGATCGCGCTCTATTCGTCCTCGCAGACGCTGCTTCTGGGGCGGCATCGCCAGAACTTCGAGCCCATCCGGCAGGTCCCCTGCGCCGTGCCGACGGGGGAGTGGATACCCCTGGTCGTGCGTCTGAAGGGGGCTTCGCTGGAGGTGCGGGTGAACGGACAACGGATCCTCCAGCATGAGGATCGCGAGCATCTCTTGACCGGAACCGCGATCGGTCTCCGCGCCTGGCAGCGCCAAGCCCGCTTCCGCCGGTTTTGGGCGGAACGAAACGGGGGGCGGGTCCCCATTCCGTTCGAGGCCTCCGCCCCCGGCCAGGACACCGGGGTCGCCTCGGGTTGGCGGCCGACGGGCCGGAATGCCGCCCAGGCCCGCTACGCCGTCGAGAGCGTGAACGGTTGCGCCGTCCAGGTCATCGGCCTCCCCGGCGGGGGCCAGGCCGGCATCGCCTTCGAGGGTCGGAGCCGAACTGGCATGCCGGTGGCGGCGGGCCGGTCCTATCGGGGCTTCCTTTCGGTCCTGGCAGAGCCCGCCGCCCGGTGGTCCGTCACGCTCGAGAATGAGGCGGGGTCGGCGGTCTACGCCCAGGCCGACCTGGCCTGTGGCCCCGCTCCTGCGCCCAACCCGGCTGAGATTTCAAACGTCTGGCAGCGGCTCGGCTTTGCGTTGGCTCCCACCCACAGCGACCCCGCGGCCCGTCTCGCCGTCAAGCTCGTGTCCCCGGGGACGGCGCGGATCGGGCGGGTGTTTCTGGAGGACGGCGACTGGAACTGGCCGGAGGCGTTGGCGGTGGAGCGGTTGCCGCGGATTGTCTTTCTAAAGCGCTCGATGTTGAGCGCCCCGCCCGCGATCGGGTGCGATCTTTGGGCCGCGCGTCCGTTGGCGCCCGGCTGCGCCATTTGCGTGCTGGACCCGGCCCGCCCTGAAACGCCGCCGCGGACCCTCTTCGAAGACGCCGGGGGCTGCATCTACGATCTCAATCTGTCGCTGGACGGGCAGACGGTCTTCTTCTCCTACGCGCGGGCGGGCGAGAAACACTGGCATCTCTGGGAGGTGGGGGTTGACGGGACCGGGCTGCGGCAGATCACCGAGGGCCCGTATTACGACGTCAGCCCCTGTGAGGCGCCCGGGGGCGACCTGGTCTTTGTTTCGACCCGCCGCTTTGGCCACACCGTCTGTCAGCCTGGGCCGGCCTCCAACCTCTACCGCGTTGCCCGCCGGGGCGGAGCGCCGCGCTGTCTGAGCATGAACACTCTGTCCGATACGACCCCGCAACTGCTGCCGGACGGGCGGGTGCTCTTCATGCGATGGGAGTATGTGGACCGCGACCTGACCTTCCGCCAGAGCCTGTGGACGCAGAACCCCGACGGCACGGGCTACCAACTCTACTTCGGCAATACCATCCGCGATCCGGCCACCTTCTGGCAGGCGCGTCCGTTGCCCGGCCGCAGCGACCGGGTGCTGGCGACCTTTGCCCCACACCATGGCTACCCCCATGGCGCTATCGGCTGGATCGACCGCAGCCAGGGCCCGGAAACGCCCCGCGGCCTGGGCTTTGACTGGATCACAAAGGAATTTCCCAGCATCGGCGACCGCTCGTTCGCCTGGTCCTATAGGGACCCGTTCCCCCTCGACGACCGCTCGTTCCTGTGCGCTTACGGTGGAGACGGCCGGCGATTCCGCCTCTATCTCCACGATTGGGAAGACCGCCGGCGCCTGCTTTACGACGATCCCTCGATGCACTGTTTCTTTCCCCTGGCGCTGCGGCCGGTCCCGGCGCCGACGCGGACTGCCCAGCGCTTGCCGGAGCGGACGCGGTCCGCGCCGGATCTGCCGGAGGATCATGACCCCGCCGCGCAGCCCATGGGCGTCTGCCTGCTCGCGGACGTTTACCAGGGGTTGGAGCCCTTCATCCAGCGAGGCCGGGTCAAGTTCATTCGGATCATGGAGCAGGTGCGCAAGACGGAGGACATCCCCCTCACGCCGCATACCGTGGACTTTGGACCGCGCGCCTATGACCAGTCGCCCCTGATGAGCTATGCCACCTACTACGCCAAGCGCTGCTGGGGAACCGTGCCGGTGGAGGAGGACGGCTCCGCGCACTTCGAGGCGCCCGCGCTGCGGGAAATCTATTTTCAGGCCTGCGATGCCGAGGGACGCGAATTGCAGCGCATGACCTCGGCTGCCCAGTTCATGCCCGGCGAGTCGATCGGCTGCGTGGGATGCCACGAGCACCGCGCCACCAGTCCCCGGCCGGGCGCCCGCCCCCCGCTGGCCGCCCGGCGGCCCCCTTCGCGGCCGCAGAAGCCGGCTTGGACCGACGACGGCGTCATCGATTTTGTCAGCGCCGTCCAACCGGTGCTGGACAAATACTGCGTGGAATGCCACCGGGGCGAGCGCGCCGAGGGCGGCTACGACCTGACCGGCGACAAGACCCGCTTCTTCAACATGGCCTACGACAACCTCCTGGGTCGCAGCCGCTCGTATCGCCAGCACAAGCTGGACACGGGGGAGATGCTTCCGGCCGAGATCGCCAAGGGCAAACCTCTGGTCCACTTCTTCTGGCTGCTGCAGACTCCCACGGCGGTGAATCAGCCGCTCTGGGCGGGCAGCCACGCCAGCCGCCTGCCGGACTATCTGAACGCGGACCATTGCGGCCGGCCCATCCCCCTGGAGGAGCGCCAGCGCCTCCATGCGTGGATTGACGCGGACGCGCCTTACTACGGCACGTATGCGGTCAGCCGGCCCCGGTGTGGCGGCAAACGGGATCTCTGCGCCGATCCGGCCACCGGCGAGCCGGAGGACTGGTTCGCCAAGCAGTTCCTGCCCGTGTATGCCCGCCGCTGCGGGGCTTGCCACGGCGAGTTCCCGGACACGCGGCTGGTCGTTAATTGGGACGGCAAGACCGCCTGGATCAATTTCAGCCGGCCGCAGTTCAGTCCGGCCCTGACCGCCCACCTCCCCAAGGCTCAGGGCGGCCGCGGCATCGCCACGCCCCGCAACGGGCAGTCTCCTCCCGAGTTCGGCCCCGGCGATCCGGACTACCAAGCCCTGCTCAAAGCGTTCGAGACCGGCGCCCGCCGCGCCCTCGAGACCCCCAATGTGGACATGGCCGGCTACCGGGGACGCCGCCGAGAGCCTTGAGCGGCGAAGCCCTGGCGAGGGCGATTTCTTTGTTCCCAAGGCCCAATGCCCCTACCATACTGCGGCGCTGAAATGACGATGCTTGCTCCCTGCACCTGCCTGATCACGGGCGGCGCCGGTTTCATCGGCTCGCACCTGGCTGAAAGGCTGCTGGCCGACGGACACCGCGTGCTGGTCATGGACGATCTGTCCACCGGGCGCCTGGAAAACATCGCGGCTTTTTCGGATCATCCCCGCTTCCGGTTTGTTCGCGGCTCCGTCGAGGAGCCAGGGGCGCTCGATTCCCTGGCGTCGGAAAGCCGGGTGATCTTCCACCTGGCGGCGGCGGCGGGAGTGAAGTTGGTCATGGAGAAACCCCTGCACACTCTCCGGACGAACATCCGGGGCACCGAGCGCGTGCTGGAGGCGGCCATGCGCCACCGCTGCCGCGTGGTGGTCACCAGCAGCTCCGAGGTTTACGGCAAAGGCGTCCGCACGCCCTTTGGCGAGGAGGACGACGTCCTGCTGGGCCCGACCAGCAAGCGGCGCTGGGCCTTCGCCGCGAGCAAGATGGTCGATGAATTCATGACCCTGGCCTGTGTGGCGGAGCAGGGCGCGGCCCTGGTGTGCGCGCGCCTGTTCAACACCGTGGGTCCGCGGCAGAGCGGCGATTACGGCATGGTCATCCCCCGGCTGGTCCGGCAGGCCCTTCGGGCCGAGCCGATCACCGTCTATGGGGACGGCCGGCAAACGCGCTGCTTCTGCGACGTGCGGGACGCGCTGGAGGCGCTCATCGGGCTGGCGGCGTCGGACCAGGCCAGCGGGCAGGTCTTTAACGTGGGTTCCTGCGAGGAGGTCGCCATCCTGGACCTGGCGCGGCGCATCCAGACGCTCACCGGCTCGCGCTCGGGCATCCGCCACATCCCTTACGCCGAGGCTTATGGGCCGGGCTTCGAAGACATGCAGCGGCGGGTCCCGGACCTCGCGCGCATCGAGAAGCTGCTTGGCTGGAAGCCGACCCGCCGCCTGGACGAGATTCTCGGCGCGGTGATCGAGCACGAACGCCGCAGCCTGGCCCGGCCCGCGGACGCGGCTCTTCCGGAGGCCTCTTGTCCATGAGCCATCCGGGTCGCGTTCTCTACTGCCATTGCGCCTGGGCGCGCGTGTTGCCGCCGCAGACCCGGGACGCCGCGCTGGAGGCGCTGTGCGCTTCGGGCCTCTCGTTCGAGGCCACCCCCGATCTCTGCGCCCTGGCCCTGCGCCGCGATCCGCGTCTGGCGGAGCTGTCGCACGGCGAAAACGTCACCCTTCTGGCCTGCCACCCTCGCGCGGTGCGCTGGCTTTTCGCCGCCGCCGGGGCGCCGCTCGATCCCGCGCGGTCCAACCTCATCGACCTCCGGTCGCTGGGCGCCGCCGAGGTTGCGGCGACCGTAGGAACGCTCGCGGCCGATTCCAAAGCCGCCGATCCGGCGAAGGCTCAGGCCCTCCGGGCGTTGATCGAGAGAGGGCAGGGGGGCTTGGTTGTGAACGGCTGCCTGGCGGCGGAGCCGGCCGGGGGGAGCATCCCGCCCGCCCAGCCGGCCCCGGGTGGCGGGGCGTGGTTTCCGACGATCGATTTCGAGCGCTGCACGCACTGCATGCAGTGCCTGAGCTTCTGTCTGTTCGACGTTTGTGGCGTGAACGGCGCGGAACGGATCGAAGTGCGCCACGGCGGCAACAGCAAGCCCAACTGCGCGGCGTGCTCGCGGGTCTGCCCCGAGGTTGCCATTGTCTTTCCCAAGCACAAGACGCCCCCGATCAACGGCGAGGCCGTGCCTGCGGGCGCGGCCCTGCGGGAAAAGGTCAAGGTGGACATCTCGATGCTGCTGGGCGGCGACATCTATTCGGCGCTGCGCGCCCGCAGCGGCGGCTTGCGCGCGCGGTTTTCGACCGAGCGGGATCCTCAGACGGCGCTGGAGGAGCGGCGCCGATGCCTGGCGCAGATGGCGCGCCTGGGCGACATTCCGCCGGAGGTCCTGATGTCGCTGCCGACCCCGGAGGAAATCCAGCGCCGCGCCCAGGAGGCGCAGGCCAGGGCCCAAGCCGCGATAGAGGCGCGCGACCGCTCCCAGGCCGGGGGCGGTACGCCGGAACCGGCCTGAGTTCGGCTGCCGAGCGAGCGGCCTACCCGCCGA
>JAKLEJ010000390.1 GCA_022711695.1 Verrucomicrobiota bacterium
CGGGTTGCGCGAGAGGGTTTTGAACGGAAGCGCCGTGACAAACCGCAGCGCGTCCGGCGTCATGACCACCCGCACCGAACAGCCCCGTTTGACCAGTTGGCTGGCAATGTCCACCGCTTTGTGCGCCGCGATCGAGCCGGTGACGCCCAGGACCACGTTGCCTCTGCTGTTTCCTTTTCTCATAACTCGGGGGTTGGGGCCCGCTGGGTCCGCAGGTGTTCGGCGGCGAGGATGGTCTGGAGGCGGCGCGCCCCCTCCGGCACGGTGTCTGACACCACCACATAGTCGAACTTCCGCCAGTGCGCCAGTTCCTTGCGCGCCACCGCCAGGCGCCGCCGGATTTCCTCCTCGGCATCCTGGGCGCGGCCGCGCAGCCGCCGTTCCAGTTCCGCCAAGCTGGGCGGCGCCAGAAACACCGTCACCAGCGCCCGGCCCAGCGCCGCGTGGGTTCGGGCCGCCGCCCGGATGGTGTCCGCGCCCTGCACGTCCACGTTCAGCAGCACGTCGCGGCCGGCGCCCAGGCGGTCCATGACCTCCGCCACCAGGGTGCCGTAGGAGCGGCCGTGCACGGTGGCATGCTCGAGAAAGGCCCCCTGGGCGGCGCAGCGCCTGAATTCCGCCTCGCTCAGGAAGTGGTAGTCCACTCCGTCCTTCTCGCCCGGCCGCGGCCCGCGGGTGGTGCAGGTGACCACCCGGGCCAATCCCGGATCCCGCGCCAGCAGCTCGTTGCAGAGCGTGGTCTTGCCCGCGCCAGACGGCGCCGAGACCAGCAGCAGAAGCGCGCTCGATCCGGACGGGTTCATTCCACGTTCATGGATTGCTCGCGGTATTTCTCCAGCTCGCTCTTGAGCGTCACCACTTCCCGGGAAATCCGGCTGTCGTTGGCCTTCGAGCCCAGGGTGTTGATCTCGCGGTTCATTTCCTGGGCCAGGAAGTCCAGCGTCCGGCCCACCGGCTCCCCGGACCGGGCGCACTCCTCGAACTGGAGAAAGTGGCTCTGCAGCCGGGTCAGCTCTTCCGAAATGTCGGACCGGTCCGCGTAGAGGACGGTTTCTTTGAGGAGCCGTTCCTCCTCGACGGCGCCCTGCGGCAGGCCGGCCTTGCGGATGCGCTCCAGAAGCTGGGCGCGGTAGCGTTTTTGCACCTGGGGCGCCTGCTTGAGCACCCGGGCGGCGGATTTGCGCATCAGTTCGACGCGCTGCCGCAGGTCCTTGAGCAGGTGCCGGCCTTCCCGCTCGCGCATGGCCACCAGCATGTCCAGCGCGGTCGCCAGCGCGTTCTCCACCGCCGGCCAGTATTCCTCCGCCTCTCCGACGTCCTGCTCGGAAACCAGCACGCCCGGGGCCCTGACCACCTGGTCCAGCGTGACTTCCCCGGGCAGCTTCAACTCGCGGGCCAGCTCGCGGAGTTGCCGCGCGTAGGCCCGGGCCAGCGGCGCGTTCAGCCGCACCATCGCCGCGGCCGCGTCCTCCCCGGCGTGCAGCGACACTCGCACGCTCACGCGTCCCCGGGCCACCCGCCGGTTGACTGCGTCGCGAATCTGGGCTTCGAGGACTTCCAGTTCACGAGGCAGGTTCACCGCAATTTCGCTTTGTTTGCGGTTCACCGAACTCAGTTCCACGGTGATCTTCCAGCCGTTGCGGGACGCCTCACCCCACCCGTAGCCCGTCATGGATTTCATGGCGCTTCATTATGAGCAAATTCGCCCTGGCGGTGCGACAAAAAAAGGGGGGGCGTCCGGCCGTCCGAGGATGCGGCCTTTGCGTTGAGCGCCGGCTGTGGTTTGGGGACCGGACCGGACTTTAGGCAGCGGGGGCGGGCGGGTTTGGGCCGGCCTGCCGGCGAATCAGCCTTTGCGAATGGCCGCTTTCATGGCGGCAAACAGGTTCCGGCCGGTCTCGGCCGACACTGGCGCCGAAGAGCGCTCGGAGGCGTCCTCCACGAGGTCTTCCGGCAGTTCCTTGAGAAAGGGCGAGGGATGGCAGGCCACCACCTGGCCGTATTTCTTGCGGCCGAGGCAATGGCTCACGGTCAAGGTGTGCATGGCCCGGGTGATGGCCACATAGAATAGCCGGCGTTCCTCGTCGAGGGTGCCTTCCAGCTTCGAGCGCGAATGCGGCAGCAGGCCATCCTCCAGCCCGACCACGTAGACATGGGGGAACTCGAGGCCCTTGCAGCTATGCATGGTGATCAGGGTCACCGCGTCGCCCGCGTTTTCCTCCTCTTCCTCGCGCTCCTGGTCCAGGGTTATCTCCTCCAGGAACGCCGAGAGCCGGTCCGCGCCGCGCGGCTCGGGCGGCGCTCCGTCCAGGTCGCACACGAGTTCCTTGAGGTTGCGCGCCCGGTTGTCGGCGGTCTCGCGGTTCTTCTCGCCCCGGCGCAGGTCTTCCAGGTAGCCGATGCGGCTCAGCCAGCGCTCGGCCCAGGCGCTCAAGCTCAGCGGCGCTTCGCTCTGCAGCGGCGCGCGCGTCTCCTCGATCAAGGCGATGAACTCGCGGAGGCTCTCCCGGGTGCGCGGCGCAAAGCCGGCCTGGACGTCCGTGTGCCGCATGGCCGCGAAGACCGGGCAATGTCGCTCCTGGCTCGCGGCCAGAAGCCGCTCCATGGTCACATCGCTCAAGCCGCGGGCGGGCACGTTGGCGATGCGCAGGAGACTGATATCGTCGTGCGGGTTTACGAAGGTCTTGAGGTAGGCCAGAAAATCGCGGACCTCGCGGCGGTCGAAGTAGCTCTGGCCGCCGATCAGGCGGTAACGCACCCCCGCCTGCCGGAGGGCCATCTCGAAGGGGCGCGATTGCAGGTTGGTGCGGAAGAGGATGGCCTGGCGGCCCCAGGGCACGTTCCGCGCCATGCGCTGAAACTCGATCTCCTCGACGATCGTCCGCGCTTCCTCCTCGTCCGTCTCGAAGGCGTGCAGCGTGATGAGGGCGCCATCCCCCTTCTGGGACCAGAGCTGCTTGCCGCGCCGGCGCGGGTTGTGTTTGATGACGGCGTTGGCGGCGCGCAGGATGACATTGGTGGAACGGTAGTTCTGCTCCAGCTTGACGATCTTGACCTCGGGAAAATGCTTTTCCAGATCGAGCAGGTTGGCGATCTCCGCCCCGCGCCAGCCATAGATGCTCTGGTCGTCATCCCCCACCACGCAGAGATTGCGGTGCTCGCCGGTCAGGAGGCGCACCAGCTCGAATTGCGCGGCGTTGGTGTCCTGGTATTCGTCCACCATCACATAGCGATAGCGGTCGCGGCAGGCCTGGAGCACCTCGGGGTGCTCGCGAAAGAGCCGCAGCCCCAGCAGGAGCAGGTCGTCGAAATCCACCGCGTTGCAGGCATGCAGCGCGGAATCGTAACGCTTGAGCACGTGTTCGGCCAGCGCGCGCCCCCCCTCATCGGACCCTTCAGGCGGCTTGTGGCCGTTGTTCTTGACGCGGCTGATGAGCGACTGCACCAGCTTGGGGTCGGTCTTCTCGCCGCGCGCCGAGATCTGGCTGAGAATCTTCTTGATCGCCCCCAACTGCTCGGACTCGTCGTAAATGACGAAATTGCGCTTGTAGCCCAGCTTCTCGATGTGCTGGCGGAGAATCCGCACGCACAGGGAGTGGAACGTGCAGACGGTCGGGCCGAGCACGCGGCCGTCAGCGTCTTTGAGGGCGTCGCGCGGGACCAGTTCGGCCACGCGCTCCTTCATTTCCCGGGCGGCCTTGTTGGTGAAGGTGACCGCCAGAATCTGCGCCGGAGAGATGCCTTTGCGGATCATCTGGGCCACGCGGCAGGTGATCACGCGGGTCTTGCCGGTGCCCGCTCCGGCCAGTATCAGCACCGGGCCGTGGAGCGTTTCCACGGCCTGGCGCTGCTGCGGGTTGAGTGAGTTCAGGTCGAACACCGGCGCGGGAGTGTAGTGGCCGGTCGCACGATGGCAAGAGCAACGTGAATCTGCGCCTAACGTCGCTGCGACGAAGCGGCGACAGTCGCT
>JAKLEJ010000391.1 GCA_022711695.1 Verrucomicrobiota bacterium
GGGCCGGGTGTGGGTCAAGATCGACGATTCCAAGCATCCCGCGACCGCGGCCTTCAAGGGACAGGGCTTTGACATCAGCGATGAAATCTACACGTTCAAGGCGCCCTATTCGCGGGAGAACCTCCGCATCCTGGCGAGCGTGGACTGGCCGGTTTCGGTGGAAAAGCTCAAGCTGAAGAACGGCAACCGCGAGGACAACGACTACGCCCTGGCCTGGGTGCGGAGCTATGGGCAGGGCCGCGTCTTCTACTCGGCCTTTGGCCACAACCACGCCATCTTCTGGAACACTCCGCTCCTTCAGCACATGCTGGACGGAATTCAGTTCGCCTTGGGCGATCTTCCGGGCGAGACGCAGCCCAGCGCCAAGGCGGGCCAGTGAGACCGCTCTCCGAGTGCCGTCTCTACACGTTCGTCGATGCCGCCTATCTCCGCGGGCGTCCGCCGGCGGCGGTGGCGCGCGAGTTGTGCGAAGGGGGCTCCGATCTGATCCAGGTTCGCGCGAAGGGGCTCCCATTGGAAGCCGTGCGCCGGATGGCGGCTGAGGTAGCCTCCGTCACCCGGGCGGCCGGGGTGGGGCTGGTCATCAACGACCGCCTGGACGTGGCCATCGAGACGGGGGCCGATTTTTGTCATCTGGGCCAGGAGGATTTTTTCGATGCTGGCCATACCCACGTGAGCCAACTTTCCCGCGGCGGCAGCGGCGTGCGCATCGGTCTCAGCACGCACGCGCCAGCCCAGGCGCAACGGGCGGTGGCGGCGGGAGCGGACTACGTGGCGATCGGCCCCGTTTACCCCACCGGCACCAAGCCTTCGGCCCGACCGGTCACCCTCGAGTATGTGCGCTGGGGCGCGGCCCATCTCAGCAGTCCGTGGTTCGCCATTGGCGGCATCACCCTCCAGAATCTTGACGACGTCCTCGCCGCCGGGGCGCGCAGAATCTGCGTCGTCTCGGCGATCCTCAACGCCCGGGATGTGGCCGGGGCCTGCCGCCAGTTCAAGACCCATCTCCCTTCAGCCTGATTCCTCCGTCGTCTTCGGCCCCTGGCTGGCTACGCGGCATCGGCCGAGGTCTGCCCGGCTCCGCCCTGCGAGGAGTCTATGGGGCGCCGAAGCGGGCCAGGACTTCGACGGGTTTGAGCTTGGTGAGGTCGAGCGCCAGCGTCTTTTCGATGCAGGCGCGCGCCTCGCGTGTGAGGGCCAGGGTCAGCGGTTTCAGGATCTCCTTGTGCGCCGCCAGCCAGCAGACCTCGACATCGTCGCCGCGAACCAACTCTTCCACGTTTCGGGACAACGCGCGGACCAAGCGCCGCTTGGTCTCCAGCTTGAGGTTGTGCGCGTCCGACATCTGGCCGCCGCCCATCTTGCCGCCGGGAGCGGTCCGACGTCCGGCGCTGTCCGTGATCTGCTCCGTCAGGTGTTGGTGCGCCGACTCCAGCGAGACTTCCTTGGTCAGAGTCATGCGCGGGGAGCCTTTGGGGGAACGATCGAGTTGATAGGCCTTCAGCAATCCCAGGTCGGCCACAATCAGCAGTCTTCCTTTCATGCCTTTTTCCTTTCTTGCCAGCGCCAACATAAGCCCGCCCGCCCGGAAACGCCAGCCGCGAAATGCGGGGGCCTTGGCGGCGGGCGCGCCCGCGCCTTGATCGCGGCGCCCGGCCGGATTCAGGAGGCCCGGTGGGTGGGGCCGGTCCCGCCTGCGGGATGGGCGGGGGACGGGTGGCCCCACAAGACCAGCAGCGTGGCCGCGAGGATGATGAGGCCGCCCAGCAGGGTGCGCGCGCCGGGAATCTCTCCCAGGCAAAAGGCCGCCAAAACGATGCCGTAAACGGGTTCGAGGCCGCTGATCACGCTGGCGGCCTGGGCACGGACCGTGGTCAACCCTCGAATGAACAGACCGTGCGCCAACGCCGTGCAGAAGAGGCCCAGGCAGCCCAGGAGCGCGGCGTCGCGGAGCCCCAGGCGAAAATCCGCCGCCCGCAGGAACGGGAGCAGCACTGCGGAAGCGGCGGCGTTTTGCGCCGCGCACACCAGCACCGGGGGCAGCGTTTGCACGAACTTCCGCGAGAGAATCCCCAGCAGGGCAAAGGTCAGGCCGGAGGCCACGCCCCACGCCGCGCCCTGGGTGAGGCGGTTGGAGAGATCGTAACTCGGGACCACCAGGGCCAAGCCGCACATGACCAGGCCCGCGGTCAACAAGTCCAGCTTCCGCATCGGTTCCTTGAAGCACCAGGGTTCCAGCAGGGTGACAAAGAGCGGGAACGAGGAGTAGCTCAGCAGCCCGATGGCGACTGTGGAGGTCTGGATGGCCTGGAAGAAGGTCAGCCAGTGGAGCGCCAGCAACACCCCGGCCGCTCCAAGAACCCCCAGTGTCCGCGGCGCCCGCACCAACCTGGCCCGGGATGCGGCCAGGACGCCCCCGAGGACCAGCGCGGCCAGCAGCGCCCGGCTGAAGACGATCATGCGCGGTCCGGCCGTGGTCAGCTTGCCCAGCAGGCCCGCCAAGCCAAACAGCGCCACGGCCACATGGATGGCCGCCAGGCCTCGCGGCAGCAAACTCATGGCGTCGGAGCCCGGGCCGGGGCGGCGTCGGCGGGCAGCCCCCACATTTTGCGGATCATGGCCTCGCCGTCCGGGTCGTAGGCTCGAAGCTGTTCCCGGTTCAGCGGGGGATAGTTGCACCCGCAAAAGTACATGCAGGACAGCTCGGCGAAATACTCCAGTTGATTGACTGCGGCGTAGGTTTTCTCGATCAGCCGGCTGTCCAGGTCGCGCGCCTGGCGGTATTTGCCATGGGCCATGGCTTTCTCGTAGGCCCGGAGGATGTCGGGCTGCTCCTCCGGCCATTGCTCGAGCTGGCGGGCGTGCGCGAATTCGTGCACCAATACCTTCAGCGCCCAGAGGTCGGGGATCCAGACGTAGTTCTCGGCCGAATAGATGACCACGCTGCCTCCCATGCGCGGATCGAGCCAGGAAAAGTGTTGCGGAGCGTGCCGCTGGTGGTACTCGGCCCCGTTGCTGCGGCCGCCCCGGGACGACTTGGAGCCGTACATCAGGAAGACGGGAATGCGCGCCAGGTTTGTCAGGGCGGCGGCCGGCAGGCGCGCGCGCATCTTGAACAGGTTCGTTTCCAGCCGCGAGAGCGCCCGGTCGCAGAGGGATGGCGCATGGTCCGCCAGTTCCCGCTCCACCAGGATTTTCCACCCTGCGGCGGTGCGTTCGACATAATCGCGCGGAGGATGGTTGAAGTCGGCGGGTTCCTGGGGCGGCGGCGGGCTGGTGGCCGCCGTCGCGGCCATCGCGCCCAGCCACAGCGCCGCGATCCAACCGGGGAGTCTGTGCCGGCTCATCTCAGGTTCCCGAATCCCTGGGCAGGTGTTTCGTGTAGCCGGCCTGGATCAGGAGTTGGCAGGCCGCCGTCACCTCCGCCGGAACCTCCTGGGGGATGGCGAATCCGCGCGCCGGGTAACGCAGAAGCCGCTGGAAGTCGCCCACCATGATGTCGATGACCTCATCGCGCGATGCCGCTCCCGCGCAATAAGCCTCGAAGCTGAGCCGGGGCGAGGTCACGGTGACCTCCGCTTCCGGCCACTGTTTGCGCAGCGTGGCATAGAAACGCCGCTCCATATAAGGCTTGTGGACGCCAATCAGCGAGCGCGCGGCCAGGCCGCGCTCCGCCAGCAGGCGCCGTGTCAGGAGCACGTTCTCCCCTGTGTTGGTCGAACGGGTCTCCAGCAGCATCGCGGCCTCTGGCACCCCCCGACGCCGCGCGGCCTCGGCAAACAGCTCCGCCTCCGGCTGCGACCATCGCCCCGAGGTCAGCCGCCCGAAGCCCCCCGAGAAGACTATCCTGGGGGCCAGGCCCTGGAGGTAAAGTTCGACGGCGCGCTCGGCCACGCGCAGATCGTGGCTTCCGGCTGCGAAGATCAGGTCCGCCGGCCGCGGGACCTGTCCCATCTGGTGATAATTCCA
>JAKLEJ010000392.1 GCA_022711695.1 Verrucomicrobiota bacterium
CGCTTTCGAGGCCGGCATCCGGCAAATCCACCTGCACAGCATCGGGCGGCGCACCGCCGACATTCTCGATCCCCACGCCCGTGTCGAAGCCCACGAGCCCAGCCTGCGCCGCCTGGCGGCATGGGAAAAGGTCATCCAGCGGCGCGGCTGGCAGCGGCGATTTGTCGTCAGTATCGTGGACGAGCCCTTCGTCTATTACGAGGATTCCTACAGCGCGGTGGTGGACCGCGCCCATCAGGCCGCGCCCAGCGTGCGCTGCCTGGAGGCGGTCGAGGCGGAGTACCTGGGCAAGCTCGACGTGTATGTGCCCAAGCTCAGCCACCTGGCCCTGTGGTATCCGCGCTTCGAGCAGGCGCGCCGCGACGGCGCCGAGCTGTGGTACTACGTGTGCTGTCATCCGCTGGGGCGCTATCCCAACCGTTTCCTCGATCAGCCCCTGCTCAAGGCCCGCGTCCTCTTCTGGATTCACTATCTCTACAACCTGGACGGGTACCTGCACTGGGGGCTGAACCACTACGGCGGCGATCCCTACACGCAAGAGGGCATCAGCAAGGACCTGCCCCTGGGCGACCGCGCCGTGGTCTATCCCGGAACGAACGGCTTGATCGGCTCGCTGCGCTTCAGCGCCCAGCGCGACGGCATTCAGGACTTCGAGTATCTCAGGGTCCTGGAGGACCGGGTCCGGCAGCTCAAAGCCACGGCGGGCGCCGACGGCTTCTGGATCGACCCGCGGCAACGCCCCCTGGAGCTCTGCCGCCGGGTGATCTGGTCGTTCCACGACCACACCCGGGACCCCGGCCTGCTCCTGGACACCCGCCAGGCCATCGCCGACGAAATCGAGTCGTTAAACTCCCCTCCCCTGCTCTACGTCCAGACCTCGCCGCCCGAAGGCACGGTCGTCCCAGCCGGGCCGCGCGCGGTCAACATTCGCGGCCTGGCGCCGCCCGGGGCCAAAGTCACCATCGACGGCAAGCCGGTCAGCCCTGTGCGGCCCGGCGGCTATTTTTGCCAGGCGCACTTTCTGGGGGACAAGCAGCCCCAGGTGACGATCGCCGTCGAGCACGAGGGGCGAAAGCGAAGCGCCGTGCGCACCTTCAAGCTGGCCGACTGACGGAACATCCGCGCATCCCATCCGCCGTCGGCCGTCTGCGCGTTCGACAATGGCGGTCGCCGTTGAACCCCAGTGACGTTCGCCGCGGATTCAGGCTACTTCAACTTGAAGGGCATCTGATAGACCAGCATGTGCAGCCGGGCCAGCACGTCGGCCGGATGCTGCTCGCGGACGTCGGTGCCGAATTGAATGGCCGCGGCGGTGTTGAAATTGAGCACGCGCAGGCAATAGGTGTTGTTGGCCATGATGCCCAGCAGCTCGCCGTTTTTGCTTAGGACCAGGTCGCCGCGCGAGGGATTGAACTTGCCGAACAGCCCCCGCACAAAGCTCCGGTCCATCTTGACATAATGCGGGGTGGTCAGGTCCACCTCGAATTTGCACTCGCCGTAGTATCCTTCGTTGGCGCCCACCAGCAGAGCGTCCTGGAACTTGAAGGGATCCATGGAAATCCGATAGACCTTCACCCCCAGGGAGGCGGCCTGCCCCTGGGTCAACGGCATGAAAACGATCCGCGGGTCCATCAGGGCAAAGCCCAGCGTGCGAAGCGAGAACGAGGTGGCCCCGTGGTTCAGCGACCCCGTGATGCTGACCCATTCCGTCCCCGGGTTGGCCAGGGCGAGCGGCGTGTCTTCCACGTGGCACAGGGCGGCATAGTTCGTGCCATCCGTAAAGAGAATGGTGTCGCTCTCGCGCCGTTTGTGCTGGTCCAGCCCGAGCAGCCCCGGCTTGTAGGCGTGAAGGCGGGCGCGCACCCGGTTGGTGGCAAACTCGCTGAACAGGACGTTCGGCGGCAGAGGCCGGTTGTCGCGAATCTCGCGGGCCAGCTCTCCGGAATTGCCGGCCAGGGTCTTGACCCCCTCGGCCAGCTTGTCGGCATGCGCGGTGAGGGCGGCTTTTTCCTCGCGCACGACCTTGACTTCGTTTTGCATGCGGACGGCCTGCTCGGCGGCGGCGCGCTTCTCGACCTCGCTGACCTGCAGCCGGCCGGCCAGCTCGATCTTCTCGGTCTGCACGACCTGGTTGCTGCGCTCCAGCAAGGCCACCTGCTGCTGGAGGGCGGCGGCCCGCTCCTGCTCGCGCCGCAGCTCCTCGCGGGTGACCGAGGCCAGCTCGCGGTTGATCAGGGCCTCGCCGCTGGTGGCGCTCAAGGCGCGCTGGAGCACCTGCATGTTGGTCTGCACGCTGGCGTATTGGTCGGCCAGGAAATTGCGCTCGCGCTCGATCTGCCGGGACTCCTGCTCGCGCGCCTGCAAGGCCTGGCGAATCTGCTCGACCTGTCGGGCGCGCTCGGCGGCCTGTTTCTCGATCTCGGCCAGGGCCGACTGCTGCTGGCCCAGGCTGTCGCGGGTGCGCGCCAGTTCGCTCAGCAGCAGCTCGCGCGCCTGCTTCTCGTCATCCAGCGCCAGCCGCATCACCGAAGCCAGGTCCTGCTTGGTGTCGGGGTTGCTGACCGTCATCTCGAGTTTGACCTTGCGGGCCGCCGAGTCGCCCGTCAGCGCCTCAGGGTCCACGGTCGAGAACGCCAGCAGGCTGACCAGCAGGAAGTCGCAGATGACGATGAGGATGGACCGGTTCATGACGGGTTGACGTCGGCCTCAAGGATGAGTTTGCGCCGCAGGGGACGCACGTTGAATATCTTGAGGATCGACACAAAGATGATCCCGAACGAGGTCGAGGAGTAGGCCGCCATGAGACTGGGCTTGATCACCCCCAGCGAAACCAGGATCAGCGAGATGATCGTGCCCGCGAACCCGAGGTAAAGCCCGGCGTCGAAGAGGTGTTCCTCGTTCTCGAGCAGCTTGAGCTTCATGCGCGGGGACAGATTCTGGCGGCGAATCTCGGCCAGCTTCACCAGGCAGGCGGTGTAAATGAGGGCCTGCAGGACGAAGAACAACAGGAGGGTCAGGAGGCTCAGTTGGTTCATAAAGGAGGAGGGGGCGGACACGATTCCGGCGGGGCCGGCGGCGCCCATCAGGGGCGCCCGCAGCCGAAAGGGAAACTCCACTTTCTGGGTCTCCTGCGCGAGAAACGGCTCGCTCAGGAGGAGAACCACGACCAGGAAACCGAGCGCAAAAAGGAACTCGCGGGCGGCCGGGAAACCCCGGACAACCAGCGGGCGCTCCAGCGGGCCAGCGGGCCGGCGGGCGCAATGGGCGGCTGCCGCCAGGCAGAATCCGCCCGCCAGGTAGAGCAGCCACTTGATCAGCATGGCAAAACGAGGCATCAGCCAGGAGTATTCCAGCGCCAGGCCGTAGAAGACGCTCATGGGCCACGCGCTCCCAAGGTGGAGCCCCGGCCAGCCCTGCCACAATCGTTGTTTGCGTTTCACGAGCTCGCGCACGCCGCCCTCCCCGTAGCGCAGGCTGGCCCCCAGGTCGCTCAAGCCGCTGCGGTTGAATTCCATCAGGTAGGCGGCGACCGTCCGCGGCGCGCCGGTCAGGTGCACAGCGCAGAACAGGACCGGCAGGCGGGTGTCGGCGCCCCGCGCCAGGCGGGTGAGATGCCGCAAGGTCTCGAGGTCCTCGATCCGCGAGACAAACGCCGCAAGCTGCGCCCAATTGAAGCGCTGCCCCAGCGAGGCCAAATCCAGCAGGGCCTGCTCGAAGCGCTGGGAACTGCCCCCCTGGGCGGCTTCGCGAGCCGCGCCCGCCAGCGCCTGGCCCAGCGGCGGCGCCAGGTGTTGCTGCTGCGCCAGCGTCCCCGCCAAGGCGATCGCCGTGTCGATGGCCTGCCCGGCCGCCGAGGACGAGGGCGGAAACAAGACCGTGTTGGTGAACGCGCGCCCCGCCAGGATGCTCTGGACCACCGGGTCCCGCGAAGCCCCCAGCGCCTC
>JAKLEJ010000393.1 GCA_022711695.1 Verrucomicrobiota bacterium
TGGAACGCGACCGGTGCCCCGTCGGCGCACCGCCGGCAGGGCTAGGTGTCGCCAGGGCAGATCGGTGTAACGGGCGGCTGCCAGACACACCAGCAGCAGGGCCGCCAGACAGGTGGATTGCCAGGCCAGCAGACGGTCGGACGGAATCCGCCCCGGGCCCGCCAGGCGCATGTGGCCGTGCAGAACGGCCTGCTCCCCCGGGAACGGCGCGCTGGCCTCCAGCCGACCCCGGGCGTCCAAAAGCTGCGAGATGCCCGAGCTGGCCACCCGCAGCAGGGGCAGGCCGTATTCGGCGGCCCGGACCGGCGCCACCCGCGCGTGCAACTCGTGCTCGTGCCGCCCCCACTCCGCCAGGTCCATGGTCGGCACGATCAGGGCCTGGGCGCCCAAGGTCGCCAGCCGATCCATCACGCGCGTGTAGCTCAGATCGTAGCAGATCGCCAGGCCGATCTTCCCCCACGGCGACTCCCACAGCCGTTGTTCCTCCGCCGCCAATCCGTCCTTGAAGAACTGGATCGGCATGGCCTTGGCTTGTTGAAAGGCCACGTTCCCCCGGGGATCCACCACGTAAGCGGTGTTCCGAAACCGATCCTCTCCCACCGGTTCCTTTCCCCCCACCACCAGGTAACGCGAGTGCCTGGCGCACCATTGCCGCACGCGCGCCGGCACAGGACCATCGTAGGTGTATTCGCTCAGCGCCAGCAGGTCCGTGTCCGGGTGCTGCGCCAGGGCCTTCTGCAGCGCCAGTGGCGTTTCCAACTCGGCAGGCAACTCCATCTGCACGCCGGTGACCCGGAGAACGCTCGCGCTTGGCGCGGCCGGCGGCGAAGGCGGCGAGGGCAGGTTCGTCACAATCCCCAGCCCGGCCAGAACCGCCGCCACGCCCAGCCAGCTTCGCCTGGCGAAAAGCAGGGCAGACAGGCTGATCGCCGTCATCAGGGCGAAGCCGATTCCGTAAACGCCCATCCCGGTCAGGGGAAAAAGCTGGGGCGAGCCCGAAAACGCAAACCCCGTGTTCAGCCAGGAAAACCGCAGCGGATAGAGCTCGGATCGGAAATACTCGATTCCCGTCCAAAGAAACGGAGCCAGGATGGCAGCCCAGAACGGGCCGAGGCGCTGGCGCGCCGCCCACAGCAGCAGCAGGAACAAGCCCAGCCAGAAGGCCAGCACCAGCCACAGGGCCGCGGCGGCTGGCCCGAAGATGGACCAGAAGAAGCCGAGCTGCGGACCGTAGGCAAGCAGGCCGATCGACACCCCGAAATAGAAAGCGAGTCGGGCGCCGCCCAACCGTGAAAGCGCGAACAGCCCTGCCAGGAAGCCGGCCATCAGGAAGCCGGCCCATGCGAAGCTGTAGGCCAGGTGGAAGCAGGCCACCGCCCCCAGCGCCAGCGGGGCGGCCGCAACCGGTCTTAGGGGTTCTCCCGCCGCGGTTCCGCTCATCGCCTTCATATCGGGACTCCTTTCCATGGGATGGACCGGTCCGGGTTCATGCGCCGGGCGGCTCGCCGTCGTCCAACCGGGCCGACATCCGCCGGGCGTTCTCGCAGAGCCGTTCAAGGTCTTTCTCCATCAGGGCCGCGCGCCCCGCGGGAATCCCGGCCCACACCTCGCCGGCGGCGCCATAGTAGTGCGGCAGAATCTCCGCCATGACCTTCCGGGCCTCGGGAGTCAGGCGCACCCGGTAGGCGCGGCGGTCCCCCGGGCGGTCCTGCCGTCGGACCAGGCCCCGCTCCTCCAGGCGGTCCACCAGCCCGGTCAGGTTCGAGCGGTGCATCAGCAGCGCCCGGCTCAGTTCCGTCTGCGAGAGGCCGCCGGGAACCTCGTGCAGCAGGTTCAGCACATTGAACTGGCTGGGGCTGAGATCCCAGCGGGCAAAGAGCGCGCGGCTGGCGTTCCAGAGGGTCTCGGCGGTGCGGATGAGCTGGATCAGCGCCCGGTAGGAGGGAGAATGGCTGGGCGCGGTCGTCTTCATGACTATTGTTTACACCTATATTGTTTATATGTCAACAATTAATTCCGCGCCCGGCTGCGTTCATTATTCTTGGCTCGCAAGGAGCTGAATCCCGCTTGCCATCCATAGCCGGAAAGCCATCGTGCCTCCCGGCTTTTTTCTTTGCCCAGGCCCCGGCCCGGTGGAACAGTGACGCCATGCTCGAAATCAAGACGCTCGATCCGTCCTCGGAGGAAGCGAAGAGGCTCTCGGAGGGATGAGACTTCGAGAAGATGCAGCCTCTCGCAGTAACCCGGATGCAAGAACTTGGACGCAAACTGCAAATGCAGTCGAAATCTCCGCCGTCGCCTCCGGCCGCCGACCGGCCAAAAGAGCAATCCGCCCCAGGGACGGCCTAAATTCCCTCGCTTGCGAAGTGGAGCCAGCGCCCAGGAACGCGATCGCCATGATATCCGTCAGAGTGCTTGATCGGTCTTCGCCAGAAGCGCAGGCGCTTCTAGCCGACTGGGACGAGGATTACCAGACGATCAAACGCGTGGCGGACTGGAAACGGAGCCAGGGTATCCTGCCATTCTATCCGAGCTCCACGGCGTCGGAACCTCCGCCGTCGCCATCATCCCAAACCACCGAAAGACCTGCAATCGCCACCCGTCACGCTTAATTGTCGCCATCCAGGGCGGCGCGACCGGGGAAGATGACGGCTGGCGGCTATTTCGGGGAGAGGACGATCCGGCGGCTGGCGCTCAGCTTGCCGTAGAGGTCGAGGGTGTCGTAATGCACCTCGACGCTGAGGGTTTCCCGTTTGCCGGCGACCTTGAAATCGTTTGGCACTCGCCATGAGTACCCGCAGGTGCCGTCTCACCCAAAGGGCATGACGCCTTGGGCGGCCACCTGGCCGTTGGCGCGCTTGATCACCACCCTGGGATCGAGGGAGACGTTGCGCTCGTAGGAGACGGGGTTGCCCTCGCGATCGGTCTTGGTTTTGCGGGTAGTGTCGTCGAGACCCCGGATCATGATGTCGAGGCGCGGATCCACCAGCACCGCCTGGACCATCAAGGTGTCTCCGGGCTTGAGGACCTGATCCTTCGTAGGCGCGGCAAACATCACCTCCGGCTTGTTGGAGAAGTCCAGCGCAAAGGGCTTGTCCTTGCGGAGGCGAATGCCGTACACGGGCGGGCGGTCGCCGCGGTCGCGCGGTTTGCCCTCGGAATGGTAATTCTGGGAGAGGCTGATTCGAAGCCGCCCATACTCCACCGTCAGATAGTTGGGCAGATAATCGCCGACCGGCAGCCGGGACGAGGCCTCGGGTTTGGGCCAATCGTCGGCGTCCATCGCTCCAACCGCCACCGCGCGGTCCTCGGCATACAGCGAGCCCGAGACGGTCATCTTGTCCACCTTGCGCCCGCCCGCGCCCACCTGGAAGACGCCCAGGTCGCCGTCATAGCGTTGGACGGTCAGTTCGTCCCCGGCCGGGCTGGCCAAGAAGCGGTAATACTGGCCGTCAACCCGGTGAAAGGCCGTCAGGCGGTCGCCGCCCCACCAGCGGGCAATGCCGTCGGGCCGCTTCTTCGGCTTGAGAATCAGGGCGGTCCCGGGCTGGTCCAGGCGTCCGGAAATGAAATAATCGTTGCCCAGCCAGGCGGTGAACTCCTGCTTGCCCACTTTGAGATCGCCCTGGAACACGCGGGTGCGAACGAAGCTGGCGCTCTTGTAATCGCCGCCCTCCTCGCCTGAAATGTAGAGCCGGGGCAGCAGTTCCACGCGCTGGCGGCCGGCGGGGCCGAAGTCGAACGGAACCAGCAGCGGCTCGAAGACCGCCTGCTGTTTGATCCCCGAGTAGGGGAGCTTCATCGCCTCGGGCGGATTGGCCTGCGATTTCAGCGGAGCGTCGTTGGACAGATCCAGATCCCGGTTCAGGTCGAAATAGAAACGGTCGTATCCCTTGCCGACGCCCTTGCTTTCGTCGAAGGCGAAGTGGTAGAGCGT
>JAKLEJ010000394.1 GCA_022711695.1 Verrucomicrobiota bacterium
CGGGCGCTACGACGCCGCCCGGTTTTTCCGCAAAATCGCCCGCGACTGTGCGGACGCCCAGTCGGCTGAGGGCATGGTGCCGACGGTGGCGCCGGCCTACCCGGCCTTCGCCGGGGGCTTTGCCTACACGCAGGAGTGGGGAGCGGCTGCGGTCATCATTCCCTGGCTGGCCTACGAGTGGTGCGGCGACCGCGCCCTCCTGGCCGAGAGCTTTCCGGCCATGAAGGCCTTCGTCGATTACATGCGTCAGACCTCGAAGGACCTTGTGCCCAGGGCAGGATTGGGGGATTGGTATGACTACGGTCACGGCAAGGCGGTGGGCGCTTCGCAGTTCACGCCGATTGAACTCAGCGCCATGGCCACGTTTCATCGCTGTGCGCGCGTGGTGGCCGAGGCGGCCGGAGCGCTGGGGCGCGCCGACGATCAGCGCCGCTACCAGGAACTGGCGGCCGCCATCGCCCGCGCCTTCAACAGCCGGTACTTCGACGGCCAGGCCGAATACAAGAACCTGGGCAGCCCTCAAACCGCCAACAGCATGGCGCTGGTGACGGGCATGGCGTTGCCAGGCCGCGAACCCCTGTTGATCGAGCGCGTGATCGGTGACCTCCGGCAGCGGGGCGGCCAGCAAACGGCCGGCGACATCGGCCACTGGTATCTGCTCCAGGCGCTGGCAGCCCAGGGACGCCATGAGGTGATCAACGACATGACCTCCCGGACCAATCTCGGCAGCTACGGGTTCATCGTGAACAATGGCTGGACCTCCATGCCCGAGGCTTGGGACGCCAACACCGGGGCCTCCATGAACCACTGCATGCTTGGCCATATCCAGGAGTGGTTCCTGGGACATCTGGCCGGAATTCGTCCGGACCCTGCGGGACCCGGTTTCAAGAGGTTCGTCGTCGCGCCGCAACCGGTCTCCGGGCTGACCTGGGCCCGGGGCGAGCACCTTTCTCCCTGCGGCCGGATTGTCTCCGACTGGAAGCTCAGCCAGGATAGGTTTGTGCTCCGGGTCCAGATCCCCATCAACACGTCGGCCACGGTGTTTCTGCCAACGACCGCGCCCGACTCCATCCGCGAGCGCGGCCGGCCTTCGGCAGCGGCCGCCGGCGTAAAGCTGCTCCGCCCGGAACGGACGGCCACAGCGCTTGACGTGGCCGGCGGCGATTACGAGTTCGAGTGCCTGCTCCGGCCCGGGACCGGCCGGTGAGCGCGCCGACAATCCTCTGCCTTTTTCCTTTTGTGTCGGGGCCCGCTCGGGTTGAATCGGGGCATGACGTGGCCCGCGGATTACCACATGCACACCCCGCTGTGCCTGCATGCCACCGGCCAGCCGGTGGAATATGCGGCGCGGGCGGTCGAGGTCGGCCTCACCGAGATCGGCTTCTCCGATCATTCTCCCATGCGGCAGGACGATTTCGACAACTGGCGCATGAAGTTCAGCGAGCTGGATGGGTATGTGGAGGCGGTGCGCCAGGCGCAACGGGATTTTCCGAGCCTGGTCATCCGGCTGGGGCTGGAGGTCGATTATCTGCCCGGCCAGGAGGACTGGATTCGCGAACTGGCCGCCCGTCATCCCTGGGACTATTTCATCGGGTCCGTTCACTACGTCTCGGGCGGCTGGGACATCGATAACCCCGCCAAACTCTCGCGCTGGACAGGCCTGGATGTTTACGAGGTCTGGACGGATTATTTCGAGCGGCTGACCCTGGCGGCGTCCTCGGGGCTCTTTCAGATCATTGGCCATGCGGACCTGCCCAAGAAGTTCGGTCATCGCCCCGACCGCGACTGCGCCCCACTCTTCGAGCGGTTCCTCAACGGCGCGCTCAAGGGCGGCGCGGCGATCGAGCTGAATACCGCTGGCCTGCGCAAGGATTGCCGGGAAATCTACCCCGGGCCGGAGTTGCTGCGCCGCGCGGCCGAGAAGCGCGTGCCGATCACTTTCGGGTCGGACGCCCATGCGCCGGGCGACGTCGGGGCGAGCTTTGCCGGGGTTGTGCAACTGGCGCGCGCGGCCGGTCACACCCACTGGCGCCGCTGGACGCAGCGCCAGGCCGCCACGGTGGCGCTCTAGAGGCGTCGCGTCGCCTACACGCGCAGACTGCCCACCAGTTCCCGGACGTCCGTGTGGCCGTGGCGCTGCATGAACTCGCGCAGCCCCTCGATCACGTTCAGGGCGGTCCGGGGCTCGTAGAAATTCGCCGTGCCCACTGCCACCGCCGTCGCCCCGGCCATCATGAACTCGATGGCGTCGTTGGCGTCCTGGATGCCGCCCATGCCGATGATCGGGATCTTGACCGCCTTGGCGGCCTCCCAAACCAGCTTGAGGGCGATCGGTTTGATGCAGGGCCCCGTGAGCCCGCCCGTGACATTGGCCAGCTTCGGTCGCCGCGTTTCGATGTCGATGGCCATCGCCGGGTAGCTGTTGGCGATCGACAACGCGTCGCTGCCGGCCTCCTCCGCCGCCTGGGCGTAGGGGGCGATGCGGGTGACGTTGGGGCTCAGCTTGGTGATGAGGGGCAGCCGTGTGACCTGGCGGCATGCCCGCACCACCTCGGCCAGCAGCCGAACGTCCGTTCCAAACTGCGCGCCGCCTTCCTTGATGTTCGGGCAGGAGACGTTCAGCTCGAGCGCGCCCACGCCCCCGAGCGCGTCAAAGCGCCGCGCCACCTCGGCGTATTCCTCCACGCTCGTGCCCCAGATGTTGATGATGGTGGGAACGCGCAGCCCCTTCAGAAAAGGCCAGTACTTCTCGATGAACCCGTCCACCCCGGGCCCCTGCAGGCCGATGGCGTTGATCAGGCCGCTGGCCACCTCGACCGTGCGGGGCGTGGGGTTGCCCCGAACCGGCCCCAGGCGGATGCCTTTCACCACCACCGCGCCGAGCTGGTTGAGATCGATGAGCTGCGCGTACTCGGCCCCGTAGCCAAACGTGCCCGAGGCCACGGTCACGGGATTCTGAAGCTGGAGACTGCCGATTTGGACGTTCAGGTTCATCGGGGGACCTCCCACAAAACGGCCCGCGAGTCGAACACCGGGCCTTCCGTGCAGGTTCGCTGGTATTCCCAGCCTTGGTCCGTTTTCACCGGGATCACGCAGGTCAGGCACACGCCCACCCCGCAGCACATGTGTTCGTCCATGGAAAGCTCGGCGGGCATGTTGAACTCCTCGGCCAGCCGCCCCACCGCCTTGAGCATGGGCGTGGGGCCGCAGCCGAAGAGCTTGCGGCCTTCCGTGCCGCGCCGCAGTTCTTCGATGAGCGGCTCCGTGACCAGGCCCTTGCGCCCCCAGCTCCCGTCCATCGTGGTCGCGCGCACCTCCCATCCCAGCGCCCGGAACTCGTCCTCGCACAGAATATCGATCCGGCTTCGGCCGCCTGCGAACACGAGACCCTTTTGGGGCGAGCGCCGCGCCAGCAGGTAAAGGGCCGCCATGCCGTAGCCTCCGGCCACCAGCAAGGGCGTTTCGGCGCCCGCCGTCGGCGTTGTGAAGCCGCGCCCCAGCGGCCCGATCACGCTCAGTTCCTCGCCCGCTCGCATCCGCGCCAGGCGCTCGGTGCCTTTGCCCACTGCCTTGAACAGGAGGGAAAGAGTGTCGCCTTCGGCCTGGAAAACGCTGAACGGCCGCCGCAGCAGCGCCTCCCCCATCGGGAGCACGCGCACATGAACGAACTGCCCCGGCTGCACCCGCGGGGCGATCTCCGGCGCGCGCAAGACCAGCCGGTGATATTGCCCGGCCCCGCGCTCGTTCGATGCGATCTGTGCGTTCTGTTCGATCATCCCGCCCCACGATGGCGCCGCGCGCTCCGGGCTGTCAACCCCCTTGAAAAAGCGGGTGTTGCCAACCGCCCCCTTGTGTGATGTATTTTCCTCCGTCCGCTCGTCGCAAGCCGGGAGGGCCAGAACATTGACATCCGTTATGCCAGACCAAAATG
>JAKLEJ010000395.1 GCA_022711695.1 Verrucomicrobiota bacterium
GTACTCTCCCGACCGCATCCAGCTCCGGCCGAACGTGCCGGCGCCGATGCGCGAGAACGCCCGCAAGATGCTGGCGGGCTACTACGCCCACTGCACGGCCCTGGACTACTGCCTGCGGGGCCTGCTAGGGACCCTCCAGGCCTGCGGCATCGAGGAGAAGACCCTGGTGGTGTTCACCTCGGACCATGGGGATTTGCTCGGTTCGCACGGCGGGCGCAACAAACAGCAGCCTTACGAGGAATCGATTCGCGTGCCGCTCCTGCTGCGCTGGCCGATGGGGCTGGGCGATTACCCGCGGCGATTGGATGCGCCGATCAACGCCGAAGACATCATGCCCACGCTGCTGGGCCTGTGCTCCATTCCCGTGCCGCCCAGCGTCGAGGGCATCGACTACAGCCGCTACGTGGGCGGCGGCCCCGATCCCTCCGATGGCGTGGCTGCGATCTCGTGCGTGGCCCCCTTCGGCCAGTGGACCCGCGACAAGGGCGGACGGGAGTACCGCGGCATTCGGACGGAGCGCTACACCTACGTGCGAGACCTCACCGGTCCCTGGCTGCTCTTCGACAACCTGCGCGATCCCTTTCAACTGGACAACCTGGCCAATCGGACCGAGCACCGGAAACTCCAGGGCAAGCTCGACCGGCAGTTGCAGGAGAAGCTGAAGAAGCAACGCGACGAGTTCCTGCCGGCGACCGAGTACATTCGCCGGTGGGGCTACCAGGTGGACGCCAGCGGAACTGTTCCTTACACGCCGTAGCCTGTTCTTGTTCCAGTTCGGACCTCGCCGCGTCCGGGGAAGCGGGCGCGCCGCCGCTCAAAACCTGCGGTTCCAGTCGTCGCGGCCGTATTTCTCCTCCGTCAACCGGCGGATTCTCTCCAGGAGCCGGCTCGAGGGCGGGTCCGGCGGTTTGCCCGAGGCCGGGCCCGCCCAGGCCGCCAGCAGGCCCCGCTTGATGCGCTCGGGCGAAAGGGGGATGTTCACAAGGAAGTCCGCATGGCTGCGCCCGCCGCGATACTCGGGGGACTGCGAGGGAAACCGCAAGCAGGCCTCGATCAGCGGCAGATCGAACCGGCACAGAATCGAGCCGTGAAAGAGCAGGGCGCGGCGCTTGCGCCTTTGGGCGTTGCCGGAGAACTTGCGTCCATTCCACACCAGGTCCGAGTGCCCGAGGATTTCGATCGAGGGCGGCCCTGCGTCAGAGAGCCCGCTTCCGCGGGCGCACTGCTCCTCCTGCCACGCGGCTTCGATCGCGGCGCGATTGCGCTCCAGCACGTGCCGGTTGGTCCCGGCGATGCTCAGGAGCGGTCCCGTTTCCGGAATCCGCAGCGCCAGCGCGTAATTCAGGCAGCCGGGCCCCTGGAGAACCGTCCCGCCGCCGGTGCAGCGCCGGTGGATGGGCACGCCGCGGGATTCGCACCCGGCCGCATCGACCTCGAGGCTCACGCGGTTGGCGTAGCCCACCACCACGAAATGAGCGGACGGCTCGTAGAAGCGCAGCCATTGGCGGCCGCGCTCCTCGCAGTCGTCGAGCAGCGCTTCGTCGCAGGCCAGGTTCTCCGCGGCGCTGGCAGCGGTCCAGTCCATCCAGCAAAATTCGTGAGTTGGCATCGGCGCGGCCTTCGATTACCATGCTGGCTGTGAATGACAAACTGAAAAGCGGGTCGCGGAAGGCCGCGAATGGGGCAGGGGAGCAGGCCGGGTTGCCGGCGATGGACGGCGCGCGGTGGTACCAGGCGCTCGAGTATTTTGTCGAACACGTGCTGCGGAACGAGGCCGGGGAGCACACCAGCCTTGCGGCGGGGTCGCTGATGGAGAATCTCCGGGGCCGCGGCTTGCGGGTGCCGCCGGTGGCCAGCACCCCCTACCTCAACAGCATCCCGGTCGAGCGGCAGCCGGAATACCCGGGCAACCGCGAACTCGAACGCCAGATCAAGAGCCTGATCCGCTGGAACGCCATGGCCATGGTGGTGGCGGCCAACCGCGAGCGCCACGGCATCGGCGGCCACATCTCCAGCTATGCCTCCAGCGCCACCCTCTACGAGGTCGGATTCAATCACTTCTTCCGCGGGGGCGGCGGGGACCGCCCGGCCGACATGATCTTCTTCCAAGGGCACGCCACGCCCGGGATTTACGCTCGCGCCTTCCTCGAAGGCCGCCTCGAGTCGGCCCGGCTGCATCGCTTTCGTCAGGAACTGGCCCCGGGCGGCGGACTCTCCTCCTATCCGCATCCCTACCTGATGCCCGAATTTTGGCAGTTCCCGACCGTTTCCATGGGCCTGGGGCCGATCATTTCCATCTACCAGGCGCGCTTCAACCGTTATCTCAAGGCCCGCGGCTTCCTGCAGGGCGAGGAGCCGAAAGTCTGGGCATTCGTCGGCGACGGCGAGTCGGACGAACCCGAAACGCTCGGCTCGCTCACCCTGGCCTCGCGCGAGAACCTCGACAACCTGCTGTGGGTGGTCAACTGCAACCTCCAGCGGCTCGATGGGCCCGTGCGCGGGAACGGCAAGATCATCCAGGAACTGGAATCGGCCTTCCGCGGCGCCGGGTGGAACGTGATCAAGGTCATCTGGGGCTCGGATTGGGATCCCCTCCTGGCCGCCGACAAGACCGGGCTGCTTCTCAAGCGCATGGAAGAGGCGGTGGATGGCGAATACCAGAAATACTCGGTCGAGCACGGCAGCTACATCCGCAAGCATTTCTTTGGGAAATACCCGGCGCTGCTGGAACTGGTGAACCACCTGCGGGACGACCAGTTGACCAAGCTGATGCGCGGCGGGCATGACCCGTTGAAGGTGTACGCCGCTTACCAGGCGGCCATGGAGCACAAGGGACGGCCCACCGTGATCCTGGCCAAGACCATCAAGGGCTACGGGTTGGGAGAGGCCGGCGAGGGCCGCAACATCACCCACCAGCAGAAGAAGCTCAACGAAAAGGAGCTGCGCGAGTTCCGCGCCCGATTCAACATCCCCATCAGCGACGAAGAGATCGCCGAGACGCCTTTTTACCGGCCGCCGGCAAACGCTCCGGCTCTGAAGTACCTCCTGGAGCGGCGCAAGGCCCTGGGAGGTTTCCTGCCCCGGCGCGAAGTCAAGGCCGCTCCCATCGTCGCGCCCAAGCTCGAGTTCTTTGCCGAACTGCTGAAGGGCTCGGGACGCGGCGAAGTCTCCACCACCATGGCCTTCGTGCGGCTGCTGACGATGCTGTTGCGGCACGAGCAGATCGGCCGCCGCATTGTCCCGATCATCCCGGATGAAGCCCGGACCTTCGGCATGGACGCGCTCTTTCGCGAGATTGGCATCTATTCGCACAAGGGACAGCTCTACGAGCCGGTCGATATCAAGTCGCTTCTCTATTACCATGAGGCCAAGGACGGCCAGATTCTCGAGGAAGGCATCACCGAGGCCGGGGCCATGTCCTCGTTCATCTCCGCCGGCACCGCCTATTCGAGCCTGGGCGTCCAGATGCTCCCGTTCTTTACCTATTACTCGATGTTCGGGTTCCAGCGGATCGGCGACCTGATCTGGCTGGCGGGAGACATCAAGGCGCGGGGATTCCTCCTGGGGGCGACCGCCGGTCGCACCACGCTCAACGGCGAGGGCCTCCAGCACCAGGACGGCCACAGCCTGCTCCTGGCCAGTACCATTCCCACGCTGCTGACCTACGACCCCGCCTTTGCCTACGAGCTGGCGGCGATCGTCGCCGACGGCATGAAGCGCATGTACCAGAACGGCGAGGACCTCTTCTACTACCTCACGCTTTACAACGAGAACTACGCCATGCCGCCGATGCCCCCCGGCGCCGAGGAGGGCGTTCTCAAGGGCCTCTACCGCTTTCGGCCCGGCGACCCCGATCTCAAGCTCAAGGTCCACCTTCTCGGCAGCGGCCCGCTCGTTCGCTCGGCGTTGCGCGCCCAGGACCT
>JAKLEJ010000396.1 GCA_022711695.1 Verrucomicrobiota bacterium
AGCTCTTGAACGGATAGCCTTCCGCGCTCATCTGAGCGCGGCCCCATTGAAGCTACTGTGGATGCAGGGGGTGGGACTAATATGCAACAACCTTCCGCGCTCATCTGAGCGCGGCCCCATTGAAGCCGAAAAACAACCACTAAGGCCGCATGAACTCCCCCATCCTTCCGCGCTCATCTGAGCGCGGCCCCATTGAAGCGACGCGGACCGCGGGGCGAACGGGCACGCGGATCGGCCTTCCGCGCTCATCTGAGCGCGGCCCCATTGAAGCAAGTAAGCGTCGTTTGTAGTATCCACCAGTCGTTTGATTTCCTTCCGCGCTCATCTGAGCGCGGCCCCATTGAAGCGGAGATTTACGGGATTCCGAGCGGGGTGGTGATCCTGCCTTCCGCGCTCATCTGAGCGCGGCCCCATTGAAGCAGGGAGATCGCCACCTACTACGTGAACGCCTCGGGCCTTCCGCGCTCATCTGAGCGCGGCCCCATTGAAGCTCCTGCTCGCAGCAGTAGGCATTCAGGGACAACCATGCCTTCCGCGCTCATCTGAGCGCGGCCCCATTGAAGCAATTCCTCGTTCGACTCTTCGGCAGCCTTGAGAAGCCTTCCGCGCTCATCTGAGCGCGGCCCCATTGAAGCCTCGTTCCTGATGCCGAAACGCCATTCGACGGGGTTCCTTCCGCGCTCATCTGAGCGCGGCCCCATTGAAGCGAGTTCCTGGATGGTCTGTTCGATGTGGTTCATGGGACCTTCCGCGCTCATCTGAGCGCGGCCCCATTGAAGCGCCGCCCGCGCCCAGAAATTCGTTGTCGGCCAGCCCTCCTTCCGCGCTCATCTGAGCGCGGCCCCATTGAAGCCTTGAGAGTGGTGGAGGTGTCGGATTGCCGGGCGAGCTCCTTCCGCGCTCATCTGAGCGCGGCCCCATTGAAGCCACCGCTCGATGGCCATCGCCGCAGCCGCGGGCCGGCCTATCTGAATCCGCTTCGCACGTCTTCGCACTCCCCTTGCCCGTTCGAGAACGCCTGAGGTCGATTAGACAAAGCGACTTTCGGGCGGATTCAGGGGCCGATTCGGGCATTGACGGGCGGACTGGATTTGCGAACCTTGCCGCCGCTTATGGCAAGAATTCAACGCGCTCTTCTTTCCGTTTCGGACAAAACCGGGCTGGCGCCGTTTGCCCAGGCGCTGGTCGAGGCCGGCGTCGAGCTGATTTCGACGGGCGGGACCGCCAAGGCGCTGCGCGAGGCGGGGCTGCCGGTGAAGGACATCAGCGCCCACACCGGGTTTCCCGAGATGCTCGACGGGCGGGTGAAGACGCTGCACCCGAAGATCCACGGCGGGCTGCTCTACATCCGGGGCAACGCCACGCACGAGGCGGCCGTGCAGGCGCACGGCATCGCGCCCATCGACCTGGTGGTGGTGAATCTTTACCCGTTCGAGCAGACGGTGGCCCGGGCCGGGGTGACGCTGCACGAGGCCATCGAGAACATCGACATCGGCGGGCCGTCGATGCTGCGCAGCGCCGCCAAGAACCACGAGAGCGTCACGGTGGTGGTGGATTGGGAGGATTACCCCGAGGTGGCCGCGCAGATCAAGGCCGGCGGCGAGACCTCGCCGGATTTGCGGCGCCGCCTGGCGGCCAAGGTCTTCGCGCGCACCGCCTCCTACGACGCCGCCATCGCCTGCCACCTTCAGAAGGTCTTTAACCAGGCTGGGGAGGACGTCCACTGTTTTTCGCTGGACGTCCATGCCCGACTGGCCCAACCGCTGCGCTACGGGGAGAATCCGCATCAGCGGGCGGCGCTCTACGGCGCCTTCAAACAGTATTACCAGCAGCTCCATGGAAAGGAGCTGTCCTACAACAACATTCTGGACCTGACGGCGGCCGCGCACCTGATCCTGGAGTTCAAGGCGGACGGCCCGACGCTGGCCATCCTGAAACACACCAACCCCTGCGGCGTGGGGCAGGGCGGCTCTTTGCGCGAGGCCTGGGACAAGGCCTTGGCCACCGACCGGCAGGCGCCCTTCGGGGGCATCATCGCCGTGAACCAGCCGCTGGACGGCCCCTGCGCCGAGGCCATCGCCGAGATCTTCAGCGAGGTGATCGTGGCGCCGGACTTTGCCCCCGAAGCGCTCGCCATCCTGCAAAAGAAGAAAAACCTGCGCCTGCTCAAGATTCTCAAGGACCCGACCCTGGCCCAGCCGCGCGACCTGCGCAGCGTGGGCGCGGACTCCTACCTGCTGCAGGAACGCGACCGGCAGATCGTCACCGCCGCCGATCTCGAGGTGGTCACCCGCCGGCAGCCCACCGCCGCCGAGCTCAAGGCCATGCTCTTCGGCTGGCGCGTGGTCAAGCACGTCAAGTCCAACGCCATCGTGTATGCGGGCGAGGACCGCACCCTGGGCATCGGCGCGGGCCAGATGAGCCGCGTGGATTCGAGCCGGATCGCGGTCTGGAAGGCAGGCGAGGCCAGACTGCCGCTTCAAGGGAGCGTGGTTTGCAGCGACGCGTTCTTCCCCTTTGCCGATGGCTTGATCGCCGCGGCCGAAGCCGGGGCCACGGCCGCCATCCAGCCGGGCCGCTCGTTGCGCGACGCCGAGGTGATTGCCGCCGCCGACGAGCGCAACATGGCGATGGTCTTCACCGGGTTCCGGCATTTCCGCCACTAGGCCGTCCCGCGTCGCAAGCCACCCGGACCGAACCCAGGAGCGCGGAAACCGCGCTCGTTTGCCCGTGCTGCCGGACGACACCATTGCCGCCGTAGCCACCCCGCTGGGCGAAGGGGGGTTGGCGGTGGTGCGTTTGTCCGGACCGCAGGCGCTGGCGGTGGCCGACCGGGTGTTTGTCCCCGCCGGGGCGTCCAGCCTCAAGCCCTCGTCCGCGCCCAGCCACACGCTGCACTACGGGCACGTGACCCGCCGCGGGCGGCCTGTGGACGAAGCGCTGCTGGCGGTAATGCGGGCGCCCCGCACCTACACCCGCGAGCATGTCGTGGAGATTTCCTGCCACGGGGGATTGATGGCGGCCCGCCTGGTGCTGGACACGGTCCTCGAGCAAGGGGCCCGGCTGGCGCTGCCGGGCGAGTTCACGCGCCGCGCGTTTCTCAACGGCCGCCTGGACCTGGCCCAGGCCGAGGCCGTGGCGGACCTGATCCACTCGCGCACGGAATTGGCGCTGGCGGCGGCCCACGAACAACTGGCGGGCCGGCTTTCGCAGCGAGTCAACGCTTTGCGCGACGACCTGATGGGCATCCTGGCGCATGTCGAGGCCCACATCGACTTTCCGGAGGAAGACATCGCCCCGGACACCCAGGCCCAACTGCTGGAGCGACTGGCAGCCGGGGTGACCTCGATGGATGAACTGCTGAGCACCGCCCACGAGGGGCAGGTGCTGCGGCGGGGCGTGCGCGCCGTCATCGTTGGGCGGCCCAACGGGGGGAAATCGAGCCTGCTGAACCGGTTGCTCGGGCACGACCGCGCCATCGTCTCGCCGATTCCCGGGACAACACGGGACACCATCGAGGAAACCGCCAATGTGCGCGGCATCCCGGTGCTGTTCGTCGATACGGCCGGATTGCGGGAGGCGGCGGACGCGATCGAAGGCGAGGGGGTGCGGCGGAGCCGGCAGGCGCTGGCGCGCGCCGAGTTGATCCTGCACGTGCTCGACGCTTCACAACCCCTCGACAACGAGGATCGGCGCTTCCTGGTCGAATCGGCCGCGCGCACGCAGATCGTGGTCTGCAACAAAGCCGATCTCCCGCAGCGGCTGGACCCGGCGCTGCTGCCGCCGACCGGCACGGTCCAGGTCAGTTGCGCCACCGGCCAGGGGCTGGAAGCGCTCAAGGACGCCATCCGCCACTCGGTCTGGTCCGGCGAGATCCAGGCGGAAATGTTGCAGGTGACCATCAATGCCCGGCACCAG